>JBBQMM010000076.1:0-12577 GCA_038328935.1 Burkholderiales bacterium | reverse complement strand
CGGTCCAGGTCTCGTCGGACTTCGAGCCCGCGGTGCCGCCGCTGAAAGAGCCGGCGTTAATGCCCTCGGCACCGTTGCCCCAGCCGTTGTTGCCCTTGCGGCGAGCCGGGCTGCCGTCGTTGCAACCGCAGGCGCCCTCGGTGCTGCCACCGCTGACTTGTTGTGTTTCCACTGAATTCAATTCGCGCATCTTGATCTTTCTGGGTTGTGGCACCGTGATCGGATGGCCAGGCGCGAAGACGATGCTGCACGCCAGGCCGCAGGTGCTGGGCCGGTACCCCGCCATCACCCACAAACCGGCACTTCAACGTGTTCGGCTGCGAGGGATGCTAGTGGCGTCGGCTCGGCAGAGGGGGGTTCGCTGCGCCGGCATCGCCGGTTCGCCGTGCGGTGCTTCACGTCCCTCGGCGGACTTACTGTCTGTGACAAGGGGCCGTCTTCCCAGGTTGAAAACGTGCTGCGCTTGCGGCAAAAACTGCAGCAAGCCCTTGGCGGTGGGTGGCACTCCACTTGCAGGTACAGCACCCGTCCAGGCGACCACCTTGTCCGGCGAACATCTGCAGCAACAGTGCCTTCTCTGCTGCCCTTGTCTTCGGCTTAAAGAATCGGCGGTATCGCACCCGACAGTGCGCGGGCCGACAAACCCTGGTCAGGTCCGCTAAGCGAGGACGCTGAGCCTTCGCTGCGCCAGGTGTCACTGCCGGGCGTGCTGGCCCACCCGCTGTCTTGTGGCATATCGCGGTCCATGAGATTGGATGCGTCATCGCCGGCAAAGTTGCTGCTGTCTCGGGAACGCCTGCGGCTGTTGGAATACATGATGGCGGCCGCAGTGGCGGCTGCCAGGCCGACGGCCAGATGAAGAATGGTCATGATGTGGAACTCCGGTTGGTAAGCGGGAATGGGCTGCTGCCGCCCCGAGGGGTGGGGCTGGAGCTGCAGGACGGTGAAGGACGGTGCAGGACGGCGAAATGGCAAACCGCGCGCCTGCAACGCCGTGCGGCACTGCCTGCGCAGCACAGGGTCATCGGTTGAACTGTATATTTGTACAGTCCCTCATCGATCCTTTCGCCACCCGTGCAATTGCAAGCCAAGCTGGCCATCCTGGCCGACGCCGCCAAGTACGACGCGTCCTGCGCCTCCAGCGGCGCCGATAAACGCCACTCGCTCGGCGGCCGCGGCATCGGGTCGACCGAGGGCATGGGCATCTGCCACAGCTACGCGCCCGATGGCCGTTGCATCAGCCTGCTGAAGATCCTGCTCACCAACTTCTGCACCTACGACTGCCTGTACTGCGTCAACCGTGTCAGTTCCAACGTGCCCCGGGCGCGCTTTCGCGTTGACGAGGTGGTGCAGCTGACGCTGGACTTCTACCGTCGCAACTGCATCGAAGGGCTGTTTCTCAGCTCAGGCATCGTGCAGAGCCCGGACCACACGATGGAGCAGCTGGTCGAGGTGGCGCGCTGCCTGCGCGAAGACCATGACTTCCGGGGCTACATCCACCTGAAGACGATTCCCGACGCCAGCACCGACCTGCTGGCTGCCGCCGGCCGCCATGCCGACCGCTTGAGCATCAACATCGAACTGCCGACACCAGCCGGTCTGCAGGCACTGGCGCCCGAGAAAGACGGCGCCGCCATTCGTCGCTCGATGGCGCGCATGCGCATCCACATCGACGAAGCCAAGGAAGCCCGCAAGCCGGCACCTGCGGCTGCGGTGCCAGGCGTGCCGCCAACGAGGGCATCAGCACCGCGCTTCGCGCCCGGCGGGCAGAGCACGCAGATGATCGTCGGTGCCGACGCGGCCGACGACCGCAGCATCCTGGCCACCAGCGCCGCGCTGTACAGCAGCTACCGGTTGCGGCGCGTCTACTACTCGGCCTTCAGTCCCATTCCTGACTCGTCGCGCGCGTTGCCGCTGCAGGCGCCGCCGCTGCTGCGCGAACACCGGCTGTACCAGGCCGACTGGCTGACCCGCTTCTACGGGTTTCGCCATGACGAAATATTGCCGCCCGAGACCGGCATGCTGGCACTGGACGTCGACCCCAAGCTGGCCTGGGCACTGGCCCACGGCGCGTTGTTCCCGGTGGACCTGAACCGCGCGCCGCGCGAGATGCTGCTGCGCGTGCCGGGGCTGGGCGTGAAGGCCGTCGACAAGATACTGGCCAGCCGCCGCGCCCGCCGCCTGCGCAGCAGCGACCTGGCCCAATTGCGCGTGCCGCTGAAGAAAGTGCTGCCGTTCGTGGAAGTGGCCGACCACCGCCCGAGCGGTGACGTCGACAGCCCCGCGCGGGCAGCAGCCCTGCGGCCGGCCGCGCGCCACAGCGGCCCGCTGCGGCAGTTGCCGGCGCAGGTGCAGGCGCAGTCGCAGTCACAGGCGCAGGGCGACTTGTTTGCCGGCGCCTGACGACGCCGTGTCAGCGGCCATGGAGCCCATCGCAGGGCCCAGGCGCATCGCGCTGGCCAGTGATGTCGACCTGGACGGGTTTCGGGCCGCTGCGCGGGCGCTGTTGCAGCAGGGCGTGGCGCCCGACGATGTCGACTGGGCAGTGGCCGGCGCTGCCGATCCAGGACTGTTTGGCGGCATCGGCGGCACCACCCCTTGCAGCACCTCTGCAGCGCTGCTGCCTGCACGGCCGCCACCGCGCGTGCCGGCCGACTTCATGGCCCTGTGCAGTGACGTCGTCCAACACGCCGACCCGGGCCGCTTTCACCGCCTGTACCGGCTGCTGTGGCGGCTGCAACGCGAACCCGCGCTGCGCCACGACGCGCTGGACCCTGAGCTGGCACACGCCAGACGCATGGCGCAGGCGGTGAGCCGCGAGCGTCACAAGATGAAGGCTTTCGTGCGCTTTCGCGAGGTCCACGAACCCGGCGCGCCGGCCGGTGCGCCGCCGCTGCATGTCGCCTGGTTCGAGCCGGCACACCACATCGTCGATGCCGTGGCGCCGTTCTTCATGCGGCGCTTCGCCGGCATGCACTTTGCCATCCTGACGCCCGATCGCAGCGTGCACTGGGACGGCCAGACGCTGGCGCTGGGCGCTGGCGCAGGCAGGCAGCAGGCGCCGCCGGCCGATGCCGGCGAGGCGCTGTGGCTGACCTACTACGCCAGCATCTTCAACCCGGCGCGCCTGAAGCTGCGCGCGATGCAGAAGGAAATGCCACGGCGCTACTGGACGAACCTGCCCGAAGCCGTGCTCATCAGCGAGCTGGCCGCCGGTGCGCAGGAACGCAGCGCGCGCATGGTCGAGCGTGAAGGCCAGGTCACGCGTCGCAGGCTGCCCGGCATCCGCGTGGCGGGCAGCCCGGCAGGCGCACCCGGTGTTGCATCGGCGCCGCACACGCAGCCGACGCACGCCGGGGTCGCGGCCCCGGCGCTGACGACAACCCCGGGGGCTGGCGCGCTGGCGCAGCCCTTCACGTTGACGGACGTGCGGCAGGCCGCAGCCGCCTGCCGCGACTGCCCGCTGGGCGCACTGGCCACGCAGACTGTGTTTGGCCAGGGCCCGGTGGGTGCTGCGCTGATGCTGGTGGGCGAACAACCCGGCGACCAGGAAGACCTGCAGGGCCGCCCTTTCGTCGGCCCGGCCGGCCAGCTGCTGGGGCGTGCGATGGCGCAACTGGGTTGGCCGCGCGACGCGGTGTACATCACCAACGCCGTCAAGCACTTCAAATACGAGCCGCGCGGCAAGCGGCGCATCCACAAGACCCCGGCGCAGCGCGAGGCCGACGCCTGCCTGCAGTGGCTGGAGCACGAGATCGCGCTGGTCGCACCGCAGGCCATCGTCGCGCTCGGTGCCACGGCGGCGCGCCAGCTGCTGGGCCGTCCGGCGGCCGTGGTGCGCGAACGCGGCCAGTGGACGACGCGTGACGATGGCTTGCCGGTGCTGCTGACCCTGCACCCGTCGGCGCTGCTGCGCATGGACACGGTCGATCGGGAGGCCTGGGATGCCGCCTTTGCCGCCTGGCTGGCAGACCTGGAACGTGCCAGCCGCTATGCGCGCCAGCCCACGCCCGGCAACGGCACGTCAGGCACGCCATGACGACGCGGCTGAGCACGGCCCAGCCCGGGTTGTTCGACGACCTCGCCACGTGCCCTGACGCCGACGCCGGCTCCGGCGTCGACAGTGACGAGCTTGCCGGTAAGGGCAGGGGCCGCGAGGCGGCGCAGGCCCAGGGCCTGAGCACCGACGCCAGCGGGCGCGCGGGCGGCGGCACCGACGCGCGGGCACCCGCAGGCCCCCGCCTCGGCACGCGGGCCTCCGCACTGCCGCCCGGACTGTTGCTGCACCCCACGCTGATCGACCCGGCCACCGAGCGCGAGCTGCTGCAGATGGTGGCCGGCCTGCCGCTGCACGCCGCCCGCTACAAGGTCTACACCGCGCGCCGCCGCGTGCTGGCCTGGGGCGCGCGCTACGACTTCGATGCCGGCGCCCTGCAGATGGGCAGCCTGGAACAGCTGCCGCCCGCGCTGATGGCCTTGCGCGAGCAGCTGGCCGCCTTCGCCAGCGTGGCGCCAGCCGATTTCGCACACGCGATGGTCACGAAATACGCGCCCGGCACGCCGCTGGGTTGGCACCGCGACGCACCCGGCTACGAAGTCATCACCGGCGTCTCGCTGGGCGGACATGCGCTGATGCGCTGGCGGCCCTGGCAGCCGCTGCAGCCACCGCTGCCTGTGCAGCCGCGGCCATGCCGACACGACATCGTCGACCTGGAGCTGGCACCGCGATCGGCCTATGTGATGCGAGGGCCGGCCCGCTGGGCCTGGCAGCACAGCGTGGCCCCGGTGCCCGCGCTGCGCTATTCAGTGACGATGCGCACGTTGTGGGGCTGAGCGCTGCGCCACTGACTGTCGGCGTTGGCTGCGGCGATTGATCACCCTTGTGCAGGCCCTCAACCCGCCGCCACCGGTGCCCGCGCCAACCAGTCGCCGATCAGCTGCTCGTAGCCGGCCGCAGCGCGCAAGAGCGCCGCATCGCCTTGTGGTGAGCCTATCAGTTGCAGCCCCAATGGCCAGCGGCCTGAAGCGTCGAAACCGGCCGGTACGCTGATCGCCGGCAGGCCGGCAAAGGTGGCGTGAATGGTGCATTCCATCCAGCGGTGGTAGGTGTCCATGGTCCGGGTGCCGATGGTCCGCGGCCAGGTCGTTTCAACCGCAAACGGCCACACCTGCGCGGTGGGCAGTGCCAGCAGGTCGAAGCGCTCGAACAGGCCCAGCATGTGGGTGTAAAAGGCGCTGCGCACCTGCGCGGCCTGCATGAAGTCGGTGCTGCTCAGGCCCTGCGCCTGGTCGTATTCCCACAGCGCTTCGGGCTTGATGCGTGCACGGTCGGCCGGGGTCTTGAGCAGGGCTGCCACCGAAGGCGCAACCAGCGCACGGCGCCACAGCAACCAGGCTTGCCAGAGCTGGTCGTGGCTGAAGCCCAGCGTCAGGGGCTCCACGTGCGCCCCCGCAAGCTGGCAGCGCGCCAGCGCCGCTTCAAGCCCGCTGACGATGCCCGGCTCGGTGGCCAAGTGGCCCCCCAGGTCGCCCAACCAGCCGATGCGCAGACCTTTGACGGTAGCTTCGCAGCCTGGCTCGAAGCGGTGGCCCGCAGCCTGCGCGATGGACAGCGGCGCCCTCAGGTCCTGCCCGGCCTGCGTGGACAGCAGCCGCGCCAGGTCTTGCACCGTGCGCGCCATCGGCCCGTCGGTGCCCAGCTGGCTGACAAACAGTTCAGGCCTGGGCCAGGCCGGCACGCGGCCCTGGCTGGGCCGCATGCCGAATATGTGGGCCCAGCCGGCGGGGTTGCGCAGCGAGCCCATGAAGTCGGAGCCATCAGCCAGCGGCAGCATGCGCAGCGCCAGCGCCACCGCCGCACCGCCGCTGCTGCCGCCGGCGCTGACCGTGTCGTCCCAGGCATTGCGCGTGGTGCCGAACAACGTGTTGTAGGTGTGCGATCCCAAGCCGAATTCGGGCATGTTGGTCTTGGCGATGCAGATGCCGCCTGCCGCCTTCATGCGCGCAATGTGGGTGCTGTCCTGCGCGGCCACCGCGTCTTTCAGCAAGGGCGAGCCGAAGGTGGTGGGGAATCCCGCCGCATGTGCCGTGTCTTTGGCCGCAAAAGGCAAGCCGTGCATCCAGCCCATCGACTGCCCGCGCGCCAGCAGCGCGTCGCGCGCGTCGGCCTGTTGCAACAGCACCCCTTCATCGGCCAGGTTGACGATGGCGTTGTAGCGCGGGTTCAGCTGTGCCACGCGCTGCAGCGTGGCTTGCATCAGTTCACGGCACGACAGTTCACGCGCGTGGATGCGGCGTGAAAGCTCGCTGGCCGATGCGCCCAGCCGGGAATCGAGTGTCGTGCTCATGGCAGTCTGGGGCGTGCAATGGGCGCCACGCTTTCGAAGGCGCGCGCGGCGCGCAGCACCCGTGCATCGTCGAACATGCGGCCCACGATCTGCAAACCGATCGGCAGCCCGGCCTGCGTCAAGCCGCAAGGCACGCTGATGGCCGGTTGCTGGCTCAGGTTGAAGGGGTACGAAAAGGGCGTCCAGCCGAGCATGGCCTGGGCGTCCATGGGCACGCTGCCGGCGGCGCGTGCGTCGAAGGCAGGTATCGCCACGGCAGGCGTCACCAGCAGGTCGAAGCGCTGCATGAACTGCCGCAGCTGCGAGCCCAGCACGCCGCGTTCCATCTGCAGGCGTTGCACGTCCAGCGCGCTGTAGCGCTCGCCTTGCAGGGCTTCGGCGCGAAAGTCGGGGTCGGTGCGCGCCTGCTGCTCGGCGCTGAGCGTGTTCCAGATGGTCCAGGCACCGACGAACCACAAGCCGATGGTGATGTGCAGCGGGTCCGCGATGCTGGGGTCGACCGCTTCGACATGGGCCCCCAGCTCTTGCAGGCGTTGCACGCCGCGCGCCACCGCGGCGGCCACTTCTGGATGCACGTTTCGCGCGTAGCCCAGCGTCGGTGAATAGGCGATGCGCAGCCCGCGCACGCCGTCTTCCAGGCCCACGGTGTAGTCGGTGGTGTCGGCCGGCAGGCTGGTCCAGTCGCGCGCATCGGGCTGCTTGATGACGTTCATCACCAGCGCCGTGTCGCGCACGCTCATCGTGAGCGGGCCGATGTGCGCAACGGTGCCGAAGGGCGACAGCGGGTAGGCCGGCACGCGCCCGAAGCTGGGCTTGAGGCCGACATTGCCGCAGAAGGCCGCCGGGATGCGCACGCTGCCCGCGCCGTCGGTGCCCAGGCCGATGGGCCCCATGCCGGCGGCCACGGCGGCGGCCGCGCCGCCCGAGCTGCCGCCGGGCGTCTTGCCCGGGTCCCAGGGGTTGCGCGTGCCGCCGCCGTCGGCTGTGCTGGCCGGTGAATTGGTTTCGCCCTTGCAGCCGAACTCGGGCGTGGCCGTCTTGCCCAGCAGCACCGCCCCGGCTTCGCGCAGGCGCGCCGTGACGGGTGCGTCGACGTCCCAGGGCTGGTTGCGGTCGACCGTGTGGCTGCCGCGCAGCGTGGGCCAGCCCTGGGTGAGGATCAGGTCCTTGATCGACACAGGCACACCGTCCAGTGCCGACAGCGGCTGGCCATGCTGCCAACGCGTGGTGCTGGCCTGTGCGGCTGCCAGCGCTGCTTCGGCGTCCACGAGCACGAAGGCTCTGAGCTGAGGGTTGTGCTGCGCGATGCGCGCCAGCACCGCCTGCGTGGCCTGCAGCGGCGTGGCCTGGCGGCTGCGGTACAGGGCGCTCAACACATGGGCCGGGCAGTCGGCCAGCTGGGTGGCGGGGGGTGTGGTCGGCGCGGTGGTGTTCATGCTGCGATGTTGAAGCGCACGACGCGTCCATCAGCTTCGGGAATGCCCTCAATCAGCGTGCCGAAGACCTTGCTGCATCATGCCTGCCACGTCCCACCCCCTTGGAGCACCGCGCATGAAGCTTGTCATCGCCCAGATGAAGCACGAGACCAACACCTATTCGCCGGTGCCGACGCCGCTGGCGCGTTTTGCCACCGGCACAGGCGTGCCGCCTGAAGGCGATGCGGCCATCGCCGCCTATCGCGGTACCGGCTCGGCGCTGGCGGCCTTCATCGAACTGGCCGAGCAGGCCGGGGCGCAATACACGCTGCCCATCGCTGCGTCGGCCTGGCCCAGCGGCCCGGTGCACGACGATGCCTTCGAGCACATCGCCGGTCGCATCTGCGCCGCGGTGGCTGAAGGCTGCGACGCGGTGCTGCTGGACCTTCACGGCGCGATGGTCACGCAAAGCTTCGACGACGGCGAAGGTGAACTGCTGCGCCGCATCCGCGCCCTGGCACCCGCGGTGCCGATCGGCGTGGCGCTGGACATGCACACCAACCTGTACGACACGATGGCAGAAAACGCCACCGCCATGGCCGGCTACCAGACCTACCCGCACATCGACATGCACGAGACCGGCCTGCGCGCTGGCCGCGCGGTGCTGGCGCAACTGGCCGGCAAGGCCCGGCCCTCGATGGCCTGGGGCCGCAGCCCGATGCTGCCGCACGTGATGCGCCAGGGCAGCGACGACAGCCCCAACCGCGAACTGCAGGCGCGCTGCCGCGAGATGGAGGCGCAGGGCGCCCTGTCGGCCAGCGTGTTCGTCGGCTTCCCGAACGCCGACATCCGCGACGCCGGCCTGTCGGCCGTGGTCGTCACCGACAACGACCCCGCGCTGGCCAGGCGCTGGCGCGACGAGCTGCTGGCGCTGGCCTGGGCGCAGCGGCAGGCCTTCGTCTACACGCTGGAGCCGCTGGCGGCATCGATGGCACGTGCGCAGCAGCTGGCGGCGGCCCGCATGCCAGGCGCGGGCCCCATCGTGCTGCTGGACCACAGCGACAACTGCGCCAGCGGCGGCACCATGGACACCATGACGGTGCTGGGCGCGATGCTCGATGCCGGGCTGCGCGACGCCGCCGCTTTTGCCATCTTCGACCCCGCGGCGGTGCAGCAGATGGCGGCCGCCGGCGTGGGCGCGCAGCTGACCCTGGAGCTGGGCGGCAAGCTGGACATGCCAAGCATCGGCTTGAAGGGCCAGCCGCGCACCGTGAGCGGACGCGTCAAGCTGCTGTGCGACGGCCGCTTCCGCAACCGCGGCCCGATGGCGCGTGGCGAACGCAACGACATGGGACCCACCGCGGTGCTCGACACCGGTGGCGTCCAGATCGTCGTCATCAGCAACCACGTCGAGCCGCATGACCTGGCCGCCTTTGCGGCCGTAGGCCTGGAGCCCGACCGCCTGCAATATCTGATGCTGAAGAGCCGCGTGCACTGGCGCGCCGGCCTGCGCAGCCTGGCCGGCGGCGTGGTGGAGTGCGCCGGCACGGGGGTCTGCACGTCGGACTACGACACCCTGGCTTTCAAGAACGTGCGGCGGCCTGTGTATCCGCTGGATGCGCTGTAGCCCGAAAGCCCGTTTGCTGATCCGCATGGGCTTGCCAACGGGTGCTTGATGTAGAGCACGGAACTTCGAGCGCTCGACTTCGAGCTTGTTGACTTCGAGCGCTCGACTTCGAGCGCTTGACTTCGAGCAGTTGACATTGATCACTTGACGTTGATCACTTGACGTTGATCAAACGCCTGCCGTAAAGGCGCCTCTACAATATACCCTGTGCGGTATAAGGAACAGGAGCCCGTCATGCTGCTTTCAAACATCTTCAGCCGTGCCCGGCGCACGCAGTCCCTTCGTGCGCAATTCCGGTGCAAGCCGTCCTTGCGCGCGGTGGCCGTGCTGTCCACGGCATTAGTGATGGGGCCGGCGCAAGCCGCTGATCGGGTGACCGACGCCGTGCAGGCGGCTTATGGCCCGTATCGCACGGCGCTGTTCCAGACCAATGGCAAATCAGCGGAGCAGGCCAGCCAGGCGGTGGCCCAGGCCGCCGAGAGCTGGAAATTGCTGGCGGCCCGTTTTGTCGACACACCCCCGGCGCCCTATGACCGCGACGGCGCGTTTGCCGACACCCTGCGGCAGGTGGCCACGGTGTATGCCCGCGCCGACAGCCAGGTGCAGGCCGGGCAACTGCAGCAAGCGCATGAAACGCTGGAGCAGGTGCGCGACCTGCTGGCCGAACTGCGCCAGCGCAACGGCGTGGTGGTGTACAGCGACCACATGAATGCCTACCACCAGCAGATGGAGCACGTGCTGAATGGCGGCGCCAAGACGCTGGCCGCTGAAGGCGGCATGCTGGCCATGGCTGCGCAGGTGGGCGTGTTGGACCACCTGGCCGAGCAGCTGCGCCTGCGGGCCGGCCCGTCATTGGCGGGCAACGGCGAGTTCACCGCGCTGCTGCAGGCGGTGCAGGACTCGGTGGCCGCATTGCGCCTGGCCGTGCAGCGCCAGGACGAAGCTGCAGTGCGCGCCGCCATCGGCAAGCTGAAGGGCCCCTACAGCCGCCTGTTCCTGAAGTTCGGCTGAAAGGCCGAGAGGCCGAGAGGCCGCAGGGCCGCGGGCCGGCGGCGGGCGCGAGGCACAGCCGCCGGGAGGTCTGAGAGTGCCCGGCCCAGTGACGCCGGCCGAAACCGTCTTGGATGCGGTATGCGCAACACCAGCCGGCGCGTCACGTGATTCGCCGCGTAAAGTGTCGAGGGATGTGTCGAGGGATGTGACGAGCTGAGTACCGAGCTGAGTACCGAGCTGAGTACCGAGCTGAGGCCGAGCTGCGTGCAGAATGACGGCCGAAGCGATGCGCCCTGACCGTTGCCTGCGCCTGCTGCTGCGCACAGGGCCTGCATCGGCTCATCGACGACACCGCGCGCCATCCGGGCCAAGGCAGCATGACTCTTGAATCCACACCACCGGCGAAGCCTGCAACCGTTGCAGCCGCCACAGCTGCCCCTGCAGCCGCGACCACAGCCCAGACCACAGCCGCCGCCGAGGCACCCGCGGCGGTGTCCTTTGGCGAAGCGCTGCGCTTCTGGCTGAAGCTGGGTTTCATCAGTTTCGGCGGCCCTGCCGGGCAGATTGCCATCATGCACACCGAGCTGGTCGAGCGCCGCCGCTGGATCAGCGAAAAGCGCTTCTTGCACGCGCTGAACTACTGCATGCTGTTGCCGGGCCCCGAGGCGCAGCAGCTCGCCACCTACATCGGCTGGTTGATGCACCGCACCTGGGGCGGCATCGTGGCCGGGGCGCTGTTTGTGCTGCCCTCGCTGTTCATCCTGATCGCGCTGTCGTGGGTCTACCTGCGCTTCGGCAGCCTGCCCGTCGTGGCCGGCATCTTCTTCGGGCTGAAGCCGGCGGTGACGGCGCTGGTGCTGCACGCGGCGCACCGCATCGGCACCCGGGCTTTGAAGAACCGCTGGATGTGGGGCATTGCAGCGGCGTCGTTCGTCGCCATCTTTGCGCTCGGCGCGCCGTTTCCGGCCATCGTGCTGGCGGCTGGGCTCATCGGCCACTTTGGCGCCCGGCGCTGGCCGCAGGTGTTTGCGCTGGGTGGTGGCCACGGCAGCGCGCAAAAGAGCTACGGCGCGGCGCTGATCGACGACGACACCCCCACGCCCGAGCATGCGCGCTTCGCGCGCGGCCCACTGGCGCGGGTGCTGATGGCGGGCCTGGGGCTGTGGCTGCTGGCGATGGCGGGCTTGTTGGCCACGCAAGGCTGGCAGGGCACGCTGACGCAGATGGGCTGGTTCTTCACCAAGGCCGCGCTGCTGACGTTTGGCGGCGCCTACGCCGTGTTGCCCTACGTCTACCAAGGCGCCGTGGACACGCACCAGTGGCTCAGCGGCCCGCAGATGATCGATGGTCTTGCGTTGGGCGAAACCACACCCGGCCCGCTGATCATGGTGGTGGCCTTCGTGGGTTTCGTCGGCGGCTGGTTGAAGCAGGTGCTGGGGCCTGATGCGCTGTTCATGGGTGGCGCCGTCGCGGCCACCGTGGTCACGTTTTTCACCTTCCTGCCGTCGTTCATCTTCATCCTGGCCGGTGGGCCGGCGGTCGAGGCCACGCACGGCAAGCTGGGCTTCACCGCGCCGCTGTCGGCCATCACCGCGGCGGTGGTGGGCGTGATCCTGAATCTGGCGCTGTTCTTCGCCTATCACGTGCTGTGGCCGCAGGGATTCGGTGGCCGCTTCGACTTCGTGTCGGCCTTGATTGCGTTGGCCGCAGCGGTGGCACTGTTTCGTTTCAAGGTGGGTGTGTTGCCGTTGCTGGGCGCCTGTGCGGTCATCGGCTGGCTCATCAGCAGCTTGTCTGCAGGCCGTTTTTTCTGAATCCGTCAGCGCCCTGAACAGGCCAGGCCTGTTCACCCTTGTGCGTACATTGATCGTGCATTGATATCATGCCATCAGTTTCTATCGGGAGAAAAAAATGGCCCAGTTCACGGTTCGCAACCTGGAAGACGACGTCAAACAGCGGCTGCAAGCACGCGCTGCCCTGCGTGGCGTGAGCATGGAAGAGGAAGTGCGCTGCCTGCTGCGCCAGGCGGTGATGACGCGACAGCCCGAAGCTGCCGGCCTGGGATCACGCATGGCCAGCCGGTTTGCCAAATTGGGCTTGCGCAGCGGCGACTCGCTGCCTGAATTGCACGGTGTCGCGGCTCGGCCGGCAATGTTCAAGTAGTCGCTCGCATGCTGATCCTCGACACCAACGTG
>JBBQMM010000075.1:0-12588 GCA_038328935.1 Burkholderiales bacterium | reverse complement strand
CGCATCAGCGACGTGAAACACCGCCAGCCAGGCCACCAGCGGCAGCGCGGCTGCCACCACGGCGGCGTCGCGCGTGTACAGGCCCAGCACCGGCTCGCGCAAGGCGAACACGCCGCTGCCCAGCAGTGCGGCCAGCCCGCAGCCGATGGCCAGGCCGTGCCAGCCCAGGCGCCGCGCATCCGCGCCGTCCTGCGCGCCGATGCGCTGCGCCACCAGGGTGCTGGTGGCATTGCCCACGGCCAGTGGCACCATGAACAGCACCGACACCAGATTGGCCGCCAGCTGATGGGCGGCCACTGGCGTGGTGCCCAGCCTTGCGATGAAGATGGCCATGAAGGCAAAGCCGGTGACTTCGACCATGATCGACGCGCCCATCGGCAGGCCCAGCTTGATGTGGTGGCGCAAGGCCCGGCCCTCGGGCTTGTCGAAGCCGCGGCCGGTGATGTCGAAGCGGGCATAAAAGTCATCGCGTCGGATCACCGTCCACGCGCCCAGCACCTGCGCCCACATCGCGATGCAGGTGGCCAACGCACAACCCACCACGCCCAGCGCCGGCAGGCCGAGGGCGGGCACGCCGAAGACGAATGCGGTCGACAGGGGCACCTTCAGGGCCAGCCCGCCCAGTTGCAAGGCCATCACCGCCTTGGGTCTCGACACGGCGGTGTTGAAGCCGCGGTAGATCGTGAACAGCAAGGAGCCTGGCAGCGCAAAGGCCAGCACCAGCAGGTAGCCGCGCACCTTGGCTTCGACCTCGGGCCCCACGCGCGCCAAAGCCAGGAAAGGCCACGGAAACACCAGCAGCAGGCAGCCCACCAGCGCCAGCCCGGCCGCCACCCACAGTGCCTGGTGCACCTGACGGCCCGCTTCGTGCAGCTTGCCGGCGCCATAGAGCTGGCCGACGATGGGTGAGATGGCCATCACCACGCCCATCAGGCCGATGAAGATGGTGATGTAGACCGCCGAGCCTACCGCCAGCGCCGCCAGGTCGGTGGCGCCGGCGCGCGCCACCAGCAAGGTGTCCACCGTGGCAAAGGCCAGCACCGACAACTGGCCCACCAGCACCGGCCAGGCCAGCACCGCGATGCGCCGCGCGCTGGCTGACAACGAACCGGGGACGGTCAAGGTGCAGCGGCCGGCGAAGGACTCGGTTCCGGGCCGGGCTCAGCGCCTGCAGCCGGCTCGGCGCCATCGGCCAGCCGTGCCCTTTCGGCGTATCGATTGAAGCGCCAGGCTGTGCCCTGTTGCGAGATGCGGCGCCACACCATGCGCTTCGCGCCGGGTGTCATGCCGGTCCAGTGCTGCACTTCCTCGAAAGTGCGGCCGCAACCCTTGCATTCGGCGTCGCCCTGGCTGGTGGAGCAGATGGCAATGCAGGGCGCGTCGGGCGTGCTGGCGTACCAGGCCAGCCACGCGGCGCGGGGTTTGGCCGGCAGGGTCGCTTCGTCGCACAGCGACTCGCGGTAGTACACCATCAGCGCATACACCTCGGCCAGCGCGCGCACTTCTGCGCAGGCCGTTATGCCGTCGGGGGAGGGCGACCGTTTGCGCCACCAGTTGATGGCGGCTTCGATGTCGGTGATGTGGAGGCCGGCCATGGACGCCGAGATGACGTTGCGCTGCGGCGCCGGTTTGGCGCGGGGGACGGGAGTGTAGCGAGGTCTGCACCTGCGCGTGCCCCAGAGCATGCCCTCGCGCATGCCCTCGCGCACGCCCTGCGGGGCGCGCAAGGCTTGACCAGCGGCATCAGCCTGGCGGATAGCCCGCCTGCGTCAGCTGTAAGGCTATCGCCTCGGCCGACAGTTGCGTTTCCACCCGCACCAGGTGCTGCGGGATGTCGGCGCTGACCTGCGCTGCAGGGTCGGCGGCATGCACGGCCTCGGTGATGGCGCGCACGCAGTGGCCGCAAGACATGGCAGGAATGTGCAGTTCAATCATGGTTTGCTTTCTTCACGGCAACGGCTCTTGCTGATCAGTTGGGGCCATGCAGCCGTCATGCATGGCCATGCCGGCCAGCGTGGCCAGCACGAATACAAGCGCTGGCGCGAAGCCACTGCCCAGCGCCACCAGCGCGGGGCCAGGGCAAAAGCCGCCGATGCCCCAACCCGCGCCAAAGAGGGCCCCGCCCAACACCAGCCGACGGTCGATGCGGTTTGGCAGCGGCCACTCGATGGTGCCGCCCACCATCGACACGCGCCGGCGCAGCGCGATGGGCACCGCCACCAGCCCCACCGCGATGGCGCTCACCATCACCAGCGCCAGGCTCGGGTCCCAGGCGCCGGAGAGGTCGAGGAAAGCCTTGACCTTCAGCGGGTCGGTCATGCCGCTGGCGATCAGACCCAGGCCGAACACCAGGCCGCTGAGCAAGGCGAGCAGCAAGCTCATCGATCAGCCTTTCACAGCACGTGCCTCAGCACGAAGACGGTGGCCACGCCCACCGCCATGAAGGTCAGCACGTTGACCAGCGAACGCATCGACAGCCGGCTCAGGCCGCAGACACCGTGGCCGCTGGTGCAGCCGTTTCCCAGCCGCGATCCCACGCCCACCAGCAGCCCTGCGGCCACCATGCCCCAGGTACCGACGTCCACGCGCGCCGCCGGCAGCGGCGCCACCGCCGTCCAGGCCCACGGCGCCAGCAGCAAGCCGCCCAGGAAGGCCAGGCGCAGGCCCTGACCCTTCCAGCTCAGACCCGGTCGCTGCGGGTTGGCAGGGGCGCGGACACTGGCATCGGCACCGGCACCGGTACTGGCTGGACCGGTACTGGCACTGGCACTGGCACTGGCACGGCGCAGCCCCCGCAGGGCCGCCATCAGCGGCTCACCGACGATGCCGGAGATACCCGCGATGCGGCCCACACCCAGCAGATAAAGGGCCGTGGCGAGCCCGATCAGCAAGCCGCCGCCGAGGGCCTGCCACGGGGTGAAAAGGTTCCAGGCGATGCTCATCGTGGGGGCCGGCAGCAGGGGGTCAGGGCATGGTCAGGGCAGGGGACTTACATGCCGGCATAGTTGGGCCCGCCGCCGCCTTCGGGCGTCACCCACACGATGTTTTGCGTCGGGTCCTTGATGTCGCAGCACTTGCAGTGCACGCAGTTCTGGGCATTGATCTGCAGCCTTTGCTCGCCGGCGCCATCGGCGACAAATTCGTACACGCCGGCGGGGCAGTAGCGGCTTTCAGGGCCGGCATAGCGGGCCAGGTTGATGGACACCGGCACGCTGGCGTCCTTCAGCGTCAGGTGCACAGGCTGGTTCTCTTGGTGATTGGTGTTGCTGACGAAGACCGAACTCAGGCGGTCGAAAGTCAGCTTGCCGTCCGGTCTGGGGTAGCGGACGGGTTCACACTGGTCGGCTGCATGCATGCGGCCGTGGTCGGGGGTTGTGCGGTGCACGGTCCAGGGGGGGCTCTTCAGCCCCAGTTTGGGCAGCAGCCACTGCTCGATGCCGGTCATCACTGTGCCCACGGTGTTGCCCTGCTTGAACCACTGCTTGAAGTTGCGGGTCTGGTGCAACTCGTCGTGCAGCCAGCTCTTCTCGAACGCTTGCGGGTAGGCGCCCAGTTCGTCGTGGCTGCGGCCGGCCTGCAGCGCAGCAGCGGCCGCTTCAGCAGCCAGCATGCCGGTCTTGATGGCGGCATGGCTGCCCTTGATGCGGGCCGCATTCAGCGTGCCGGCTTCGCAGCCCACCAGGGCGCCGCCCGGGAACACCAGTTTGGGCAGGCTGAGCAGACCGCCGGCGGTGATGGCGCGGGCGCCGTAGCCGATGCGCTTGCCGCCTTCGATGTGCTTTCGAATGGCCGGGTGCGTTTTCCAGCGCTGCATCTCTTCGAAGGGGCTGATCCAGGGGTTCTGGTAATCCAGCCCGGTGACGAAGCCCAGCGTCACCTGGTTGCCCTGCAGGTGGTAGACAAAGCCGCCGCCGTAGGTCTGCTCGTCCATCGGCCAGCCGGCGGTGTGCACCACCAGGCCGGGCTGGGCCTGCTCTGGCGGCACTTCCCACAGTTCCTTGACGCCGAGCGCGTAACTCTGCGGGTCGCGGCCTTCGTCGAGCTTGAAGCGGGCGATCAGCTGCCGGCCCAGATGGCCACGCGCGCCTTCGGCAAACACGGTGTACTTGCCGCGCAGTTCCATGCCGAGCTGAAAACCGGCGTGGGGCTGGCCGTCCTTGCCCACGCCCAGGTTGCCAGTGGCCACGCCGCGAACGGCACCCTGGTCGTCATACAGGACTTCTGCTGCGGCAAAGCCCGGAAAGATTTCCACACCCAGCGCTTCGGCCTGCCGGGCCAGCCACTGGGTCACAGCGCCCAGGCTGATGACGTAGTTGCCGTCGTTGTGCAGGCAGCCCGGTATCAACCACTGCGGCGTGCTGCGCGCATGTTTGGCGTCCAGGAAAAGCACTTCGTCGGCGGTGACGGGTTGCAGCAGCGGCGCGCCGCGCTCCTTCCAGTCGGGGAACAACTCGGTGATGGCGCGCGGGTCCATCACCGCTCCTGACAGGATGTGTGCGCCCGGCTCCGACCCTTTTTCCAGCACCACCACCGACAGCTCGGGGTTGATCTGTTTCAGCCGTATCGCGCTTGCCAGGCCCGCCGGGCCGGCACCGACGACCACGAGGTCGTAGTCCATGGCTTCGCGGGGGCCGTGCTCGGCCAGGATCTCGGCTGGGGTCATGGGCTTCTCCGCTGGCGTTGAGCCAGGCATCTTGTGTCGGCAGGAGCGGGGATTTTAGGTGGCCGCCACTGTCGGGCCTGCGGTCGCGGTCTTTCAGCGCCGCAGCACGGCCACCGTGGCGAGCCCGAGCAGTGTCATGGCCACCGAGCCGAGCACATGTCCGGCCACCGTGGCTGCGGCCCAGGCCGTTCGACCTTGTTGCAGCGCCAGCACCACTTCGGCCGAAAAGGTCGAAAAAGTAGTCAGGCCACCCAGAAAGCCGGTGATCACGAACAGCCGCCACTCCGGCGCCAGCTGGGGCGCCTGTGCCAGCACGGCGATTGCCACGCCGACCAGGTAGCCGCCCAGCAGGTTGGCCGCCAGGGTGCCCGGAGGCAGCGCCGGAAAGAGGTGGTTCAGCCCGGAACCCAGGCCCCAGCGCAGCAAGGCGCCCAGGGCGGCTCCCAGACCGACGGCAAGGGCGGCAAACAGCATCGTTTGATTATCGTCAGGACGGCCCCAGGTTCGGCCCTGATTCGGTGCCCTACTCAGTGTTCGTCGGGGCTGTCACTGCGGCTGGGACTGCGGCCGGTACTGCGGCCGGTACTGCGGCCTTCACTGCGGCCTTCACTGCGGCTTGCACGGCGGCCGCTTGGTTACCATTCGAGGTTGTTCAGGCAAGCAAGACCGGCAAGGAGCGCCAAAGATGGGCATGGATGTGGTGGACTATGAGATCAAGGGTGCCGAGATGCAGTTCGTCGAGGTCGAGCTCGACCCTGGCGAGGCTGCGGTGGGTGAGGCCGGCAGCATGTTCTTCATGGACTCCGGCATCACCATGGACACGGTTTTTGGCGACGGCCGTGCCCAGGACAGCGGACTGTTCGGCAAGCTGCTGGGTGCCGGCAAGCGGCTGGTGACGGGGGAGTCGCTGTTCACCACGGTCTACACCAACCAGTCCCGTGCCAAGCAGCGCGTGGCCTTTGGTGCCCCCTACCCGGGCAAGATCCTGCCGATGGACCTGCGCCAGTTGGGCGGCACGCTCATCTGTCAGCGCGACGCCTTCCTGTGTGCGGCCAAAGGCGTTTCGCTGGGCATTGCATTCCAGCGCAAGCTGTCCACCGGGTTTTTTGGTGGTGAAGGCTTCATCATGCAGAAACTGGAGGGCGACGGCCTGGCCTTCGTGCACGCCGGCGGCACCGTGGTGAAACGCGAGTTGCAAGCTGGGCAGACGCTGATCGTGGACACCGGCTGCGTGGTGGGCTACACGCCGAACGTGAACTTCGAAATCCAGTACGTCGGCAAGATCAAGACGGCGCTGTTCGGCGGCGAGGGGCTGTTTTTCGCCAAGCTCACGGGGCCGGGCACGTTGTGGCTGCAAAGCCTGCCGTTCTCGCGCCTGGCTTCGCGCGTGTTCGCCGCCGCACCGCAAGCCGGTGGTGGGCGTCGCGAACAAAGTGCGCTGGGTGGCTTGGTGGGCGGTGGCCTGCTCGGCGGCATCCTCATTGGCGACGACGAATGAACCGACGCCCCTTCCTGGGCCGATTGGCAGTCACGGCCGCGACGGCCGCCGCCTCGCTGGCCTGCCTGCGCGCCGCCGCTGCGCAGACGCCAGCGGCCGCGGCCCCTGCCCCTGCCCCTGCCCTTGCCCCTGCTGCCGCCCCCGCCCCTCTCACCTCATCCAGCCGCCCCATCTTCGTGCTCAATTCGCAGGATGCCGACGTCAGCGTCATCGACGCCGTGTCCTACACGGTCGTCAAGCGCCTGCCCACCGGCAAGGAGCCGCACCACCTGTACCTGGCGCCCGATGAAAAGACACTCATCGTGGCCAATGCCGGCAGCAACTCGCTGACCTTCCTGAACCCGCAAACCGCGGCTGTGTTGCGCACCGTCACCGGCATCGTCGACCCTTATCACCTGCGCTTCTCGCCCGACATGAAGTGGTTCGTCACCGCGGCCAACCGGCTCAACCATGTCGACCTCTATCTCTGGCAGGGTGCGCAGGCGCCGGAGCCACTGAAGCTGGTCAAGCGCATCGCGGCGCCGAAGACGCCCAGCCACCTGAACATCGACAGCAAGAGCAGCGTGGTCTATGTCAGCCTGCAGGACAGTGACGAGCTCATGGCCATCGACCTGGCCACGCAGGCCGTGCGCTGGAAGCTTGCCGTGGGCAAGATGCCGGCCGACCTGTACCTGACGGCCGACGACCGCACGCTGCTGTTGGGGCTGACCGGAGACCGCTTTGTCGAGGCCTACGACGTCAGCGGCGCCACACCCAAGCTGATCAAGCGCATCGCCACCGGCAACGGCGCGCATGCCTTTCGCGCCCGGGGCGACAGGCGCCATGTGTTCGTCAGCAACCGCGTGGCCAACACCATCAGTCTGATCGACACCCAGACGCTGGCGGTGGTGAGCGAACTGCCCGGCCCTGGCGGGCCGGACTGCATGGAAGTGCTGGCCGATGGGCGCACGCTGCTGGTCAGCTCGCGCTGGGCGCGCAAGCTCAGCTTCATCGACATCGAATCGCGCAAGGTGGTGCGCCAGGTGGACGTGGGGCGCTCGCCCCACGGTGTGTGGACGCTGGACCATGCGCCGCGTTTGTAGTCGGCCTTTTGCTGCGCTGCTGCTGTGGGCCTGCACACCGCTGGCCGGCGCCAGCGACTGTGATCGACCGGTGTATTTGAACTTCGACACCGGCCACATGGAAGTGGCGCCGCTGGTGGCGGGGGTGTTGAACCGGCACGGCGTGAAGGCCACCTTCTTCCTGGCTTCGGAGCGCACCAAGACCGGCGGCCACAGCCTGGACGAGCAGTGGGCGCCCTGGTGGCGGGCCCGCGCCGCAGAAGGCCACGTCTTCGGCTCGCACACCTGGGACCACGACAGCTGGCTGGCGGACCTGCCGGGGCGCAGCAGCGGGGAACCGGCGCGCCTGCGCACGAAGCCGTCTATGGGCCCGCAGGCGGGCAAGCCGCGCGAATTGACGGCGGCCGCCTACTGTGCCGAACTGCAGCGGCCGGCCGACCGCTTCAAGCAGATCACCGGGCAACCGATGTCGGCCGTTTTCCGCGCGCCCGGGGGCAAGACCTCAGCTGGGCTGCTGGCCGCCGCCCGGGGCTGTGGCTGGTCGCACGTGGGCTGGGCCGATGCCGGCTTTCTGGGTGACGAATTGCCCAGCGACCGCTATCCCAACGATCAGCTGCTCGCCAGGGCGCTGCGTGATATCAGGGCCGGCGACGTGCTCGTCGCGCACCTGGGCATCTGGTCGCGGCGCGATGCCTGGGCGCCGGTGGTGCTGGAGCCCCTGATCACCGGCCTGAAGGCGCGCGGCCTGTGCTTTGCCACGCTGCGCGACCATCCGCAATGGGGGGCTGCAGCGCGCAGCGCCCGTTGAACGCCTGACTTGTACAGAGAGCTGCGGCCACCATGGACACCCTGAGCCGCCTGTTCGCAAGCGCGCAGCAAGCGCTGTTCGAGGCTGTGGTGCAGCCACTGCTGTTCAACCTGGGCCTGGGCAACCTGCTCGAGGATGGCTACCACGCCACCGGTTGGTTGCTGGTGGGCTTGCTGCAGATTGCGGCGCTGCTGACGGTGTTCGCGGCGCTGGAGCGCTGGCGTCCGGTCGAGGCCGTGACTGACCGCGCTGCGGTGCGCGTGGACATGGTTTACACCCTCGTTCACCGTCTGGGCCTGTTTCGCGTGGCGCTGTTCTTCACGCTTGACCCGCTGTGGTCGGCGTTGATCGGCGACCTGCGCGTGGCCGGTCTGCCGGCCTGGAGCGTCGATCAGCTGTGGCCTGGCGTCACCGACGTGGCGCTGATCAGCTTCATGCTGTATCTGGTGCTGTTCGACGGTGTGGACTACGCCATCCACCGGGCCCAGCACGCGCTTGGATGGTGGTGGCAGCTGCATGCGCTGCACCACAGCCAGCGCCAGATGACGGTGTGGTCAGACAACCGCAACCACCTGCTCGACGATGTGCTGCGCGACAGCATGCTGGTGCTGGTGGCGCTGCTGGTGGGCATTGCGCCGGGCCAGTTCGTGGCCGTGGTGGCGGTCACGCAACTGGTCGAAAGCCTGTCGCACGCCAATGTACGGCTCTCGTTCGGCCGCTGGGGCAGCCGGCTGCTCGTGGGCCCGCAGTTCCATCGCTCGCACCACCGCCTGGGGGGTGGCCACGAATCGCAGGGCGCGGGCTCGCTGGGCGGCCACAACTTCGCCGTGCTGTTCCCGGTATGGGACCTGCTATTCGGCTCGGCCCGCTTTGATGACCGCTACGAACCCACCGGCGTGCGCGACCAGCTCGAAGGCCGGGACTACGGTCGCGGCTTCTGGGCCCAGCAGCGCCTGGGCCTGCTGCGTCTGGTGGGGCGCGCCTGATGCTCGCCGCCGGCACCCTGAACGCACGGGTGCTGCGTCATGGCTGAGGCCTTCTGGCGTGCCTGCCTGACCTGCTGGCACCCGCGCGTGCTGTTGTGGACGCTGCTGCCGCTGCTGCTGGCGGTGGCCCTGGTGGGTGGCCTGGGCTGGTTCTATTGGGAGCCTGCACTGGACGGCGTGCGCGACGGCATCGACAGCTTCGAGACCTCGCAGCAACTGTTGCGCTGGATGGACGACCTGGGTGGCCGCCATCTGCGCACGCTGGTGGCGCCCATCGTCGTCGTGGGCTTGTCGATGCCGCTGGTGCTGCTCGTCACCTTCGGCCTGGTGGCCTTGCTGGCTGCGCCCGCCCTGGCCCGTCATGTGGGCCGCGCGCGCTGCGCCGGGCTGCAGATGGGGTGTGGCGCCAGCCGCGCCAGGGTGTGGGTCTGGACGCTGCTGTGCTGTGCGGTGGCCCTGGTGGCGTTGGCGCTGAGCATTCCGTTGTGGCTGGTGCCGCCGCTGGTGCTGCTGTTGCCGCCACTCATCTGGGGCTGGCTCGCCACCCGCGTGTTGGCCTATACCGCGCTGGCCGCCTACGCCAGCAGGGCCGAACGCCATCTGCTGCTGCACCGCCATCGCTGGGCGCTGTGGGCCATCGGCATGGTGTGTGGCGGTATCGCCAGCCTGCCATCCCTGGTGTGGGTGGCGGGCGCCCCCGCGCTGGTGGCCGCACCGTTGCTGGCGCCGCTGATGGCCTGGCTGTACACGGCCGTGTTCGTGTTTGCGGCGTGCTGGTTTTCGCATTTCCTGTTGCCGCGCCTGCAGGCGCTCCGTGGGGAGGCACCCGCTGCACAGCGTCCCCGTCTGGAGCCCAGCTGGTCGCCGGCCGTTTCTGATTCTTCGTACAAGAGCCCACCATGAACATCGGACTCATCATCGTCGGCGACGAGATTCTCTCGGGCAAGCGCGCCGACAAGCACATGCCCAAAGTCATCGAACTGCTCGCTGCCCGCGGCATGTCGCTGGGCTGGGCACGTTACGTGGGCGACGACAGGCCGCGCATCACCCAGGCACTGCGCGACGCCTTCGCCGGCGGCGACGTGGTGTTCAGTTGCGGCGGCATCGGCGCCACTCCCGACGACCATACCCGCCAATGCGCAGCCGCTGCGCTGGGGCGCGAACTGGCGTTGCACCCGCAGGCCCGGGCATTCATCGAGGAGCGCATGCGCGAGGTGGCCGCCGAGCAGGGTCAGCCCTTCGAGCCCGAGCGGCCCGACAACCTGCACCGGCTGAACATGGGCATGTTCCCCGCCGGCGCCGAGATCATTCCCAACCCGTACAACAAGATTGCCGGTTTCTCGGTCGAACACGTGCATTTCGTGCCCGGATTCCCCGTCATGGCCTGGCCAATGATGGAATGGGTACTCGACCAGCGCTATGTGCACCTGTTTGGCGCAGGTCGTTATGTGGAGCGTTCGGTGATTGTCTTTGGTGCCATGGAGGCCGCATTGACGCCGCTGATGGAGCGCATCGAAGCGCAGTTTGCGGGGGTGAAGGTCTTCAGCCTGCCCAGCGTCGACCATCCCCAGTGGGGGCGGCACATCGAACTGGGAGTCAAAGCGCCGCTCGACCCGGCGGACGCCTATGCGGCGCTGCGCTTCGGGCTTGAGCAGCTTGGCGCCCAGTTGGGCCCCGAAACGGTGCGTTCTTGACGCCGAGAATGCACTACAAAGGTGCGTTTATCGGTTGGTTCTGAGCGCCGCCGCGTTCCGGTTGAGTCAGAGTCAGGCACGCTTTCTGCTAAATTGTTGAGTGCCCAGTGGGGTCTGTCCGCCCAATATGTCCGCCCGATCGGCGGCGCTGACCCTGCGCTTCCCAAACAACTTCCCACAAGCCCCAACAGGAGAATTCTGAATGGCGAAAACCGTTGCCGACGTGATGAAGATGGTCAAAGAGAACGAAATCAAGTTCGTTGACTTCCGCTTCACCGATACCCGCGGCAAAGAACAACACGTGACCGTGCCTGTGTCCGCGTTCAGCGAAGACAAGTTCGAGTCCGGCCACGCTTTTGACGGCTCGTCCATTGCCGGCTGGAAGGGCATCGAAGCTTCTGACATGCAGCTGATGCCCGACCCCAACACGGTCAACATCGATCCCTTTTTCGAAGAGCCGACGCTGATCCTGAGCTGCGACGTCATCGACCCTGCCGACGGCAAGCCCTACGAGCGTGACCCGCGCAGCCTGGCCAAGCGCGCCGAGGCCTACATGAAGAGCACCGGCCTGGGCGACACCGCCTACTTCGGCCCCGAGCCCGAGTTCTTCGTTTTCGACGGCGTGCGCTGGAAAAACGACATGTCGGGTTGCTTCGTGAAAATCGAATCCGAAGAAGCCGCCTGGAACACCGACAAGGAATTCGAAGGCGGCAACATGGGCCACCGGCCCTCCGTCAAGGGCGGCTATTTCCCGGTGCCGCCGGTCGACAGCTCGCAAGACATGCGCTCGGAGATGTGCCTGATCCTCGAGTCGCTGGGCATCCCGGTGGAAGTCCACCACCATGAAGTCGCCAACGCCGGACAGCTGGAAATCGGCACCAAATTCAGCACGCTGCTCCAGCGTGCCGACTGGGTGCAACTGCAGAAGTACGTGATCCACAACGTGGCCCACGCGTATGGCAAGACCGCCACCTTCATGCCCAAGCCCATCGTTGGCGACAACGGCAGCGGCATGCACGTGCACCAGTCGGTCTGGAAAGACGGCGTCAACCTGTTTGCGGGTGACGGCTATGCCGGCCTGAGCGACTTTGCGCTGTACTACATCGGCGGCATCATCAAACACGCCCGCGCGCTCAACGCCATCACCAACCCGGGTACCAACTCGTACAAGCGACTGGTGCCTGGCTTCGAAGCGCCTGTGAAGCTGGCTTATTCGGCCAAGAACCGCTCGGCTTCGATCCGCATCCCCTACGTGGCCAACCCCAAGGGCCGCCGCGTCGAGGCCCGTTTTCCCGATCCGTTGATGAACCCCTACCTGGGCTTCAGCGCGCTGCTGATGGCCGGCCTGGACGGCGTGGAGAACAAGATCCACCCCGGTGAGGCTGCCACCAAGGACCTGTACCACCTGCCGCCCGAAGAAGACGCGTTGATCCCGACCGTCTGCGCCAGCCTGGAGCAGGCGCTGGAGTATCTGGACAAAGGCCGCGGCTTCCTGACCAAGGGTGGTGTCTTCACCGATTCCTACATCGACGCCTACATCGAACTGAAGATGCAGGAGGTGACGCGTTTCCGCATGGCCACGCATCCGGTGGAATTCGATATGTATTACTCACTCTGACCCAGTGCTGCCCGGGCGCCGTGCACGGTTCACGGCGCGCCACGTTAAAGAAGGAGCAGGCCCACCCGGGCTTGCTCCTTTTTCACTCCAGGGCACCGTCAGCGCCGGTCAGAACAGGCTGTGCGACTGCGCCACAATCCACTTCATGTCTGCTTACAAGTCAGTTTTCCAGCACGTTGGCGCCTGCGCTCGCGGCTTCGGCCTTGGGCTGGGCCTGTGGTGCCTTGGCGGCGCGGCGGTCGCGCAAGACGCCAGCGGGC
>JBBQMM010000074.1:0-12600 GCA_038328935.1 Burkholderiales bacterium | reverse complement strand
GGACACCGGGCCGGCCAACATCTTGCTGGACGCCTGGGCCCAGCAGCACCTCGGCCAGCCCTTCGACGCCGACGGTGCCTGGGCGGCAAGCGGTCAGGTTCAGGCCGCGTTGCTGCAGGCGCTGCTGGCCGACCCTTACTTCGCGCAGCAGCCGCCCAAAAGCACCGGGCGCGAACGGTTCGGCGCCGGGTGGCTGCAGCAGCGGCTGGCCGACCACGGCCAGTCGCTGGCGCCGGCGGACGTGCAACGCACGCTGCTGGAACTGTCGGTTGAAACCGTTGCCCAGCCGGTGGCTGCAGCGGCCGCAGGGGGTGACCTGATGGTCTGCGGCGGGGCCGCGCGCAACGGCTATTTGCTGCAGCGGCTGGCGCAGCGCCTGCCCGGCTGGCAGGTGGCACCCACCGACGCCTGGGGCGTGCCGGCGCAGTGGATGGAGGCGATGGCATTCGCCTACTTTGCGCACTGCACGCTGGCCGGTGTGGCGGCCAGCGTGCCCACGGTGACAGGCGCCAGCCGCGCCTGCGTGCTGGGCGGTGTCTACGGTGCCTGACGGCTGCTGCGGCGGCGCAGGGCGGCCACCGCGGCCATCAAGGCCAGGCCCACCAGCGGCACCGTGCCCGGCTCGGGAACGCGGCCCTGGTAGATGGGGTCGTTCGTTGGGGTCGTTCGTTGGGGTCGTTCGTAAAGCGGGTACCGGAATCGATGACGATTTCATTCACCTTGTTGATGAATGTTCCGAGCCCGCGGATTTCCTGGGCACATCAGGCACCGGTTTTGCCCTCTTGTTGCTGTGCAAGAGGGGCCGGCCGGACGCCCGCGAAGCGCCGGCCTGTGGCGCTGCGAGGTGCCCGCCGTCTGAACTGAGGTCGTCCAGGGCCGCTGTTCGGGTCAGCCTTTGGCGCTGAGTTGCGGCACCATCGGGTTGTCGGCGAGGCAAAACCACAGGAGGGGTCTTGTGCATGACGATGTGATCATTCCCGACCGGGGCGAATTCATCGACGCGCTGAAGCGCCTGCGCCGCGGCCACGTGCTCGTGCGGCCCCGTGCCGCGCGCGACGATGAAACCGCCCGCTGCATGCTGGACAGCGGCATTGTTTACACCGCCTACCCGGCGCTGGCGCGCTACGGCCTGATCGACGAATACGCCAACCCCGAGGGTTTTGACACCATGCGTTACTACCGCCTGACGGAGCGCGGCAGGCGTTTTGCCGACCAGGCCTGCCAGGCCTGGCAGAAGCGGCCGCTGCTGGAGCGGCTGGCGGTGCGACTGGTCGGTTGAACCTGCAAACCGCAGGCGGGCCGGTGGTAACTGTGCATGGCCCGGGATAGCATCGCCACCCATGAGCAACCGACTGACACAGATCGCCACGCGCACCGGTGACGACGGCACCACCGGGCTGGGCGACGGCACCCGTGTGCCCAAGAGCCATCTGCGCGTGCAGGCCATGGGCGACGTGGACGAACTCAATTCCGGCCTGGGCGTGCTGCTGGCCGAGCCGCTGCCGGCCGCGGTGCGCGAACTGCTGGTGGTCATCCAGCACGAACTCTTCAACCTCGGCGGTGAGCTGTCCATTCCGGGCTATGAGCTGTTGAAGATGGACGCCGTGCTGCGCCTGGACGAGGCGCTGGAACAGCACAACGCCGCGCTGCCGCGCCTGAAGGAGTTCATCCTGCCCGCCGGCACGCGCAGCGCTGCGCTGGCCCACGTCAGCCGCACGGTGGCGCGCCGCGCCGAGCGCGCGGTGGTGGCTCTGTCGGCCGCAGAAAAAGTCAACGACGCGCCGCGCCAGTACCTGAACCGCCTCAGCGACCTGATGTTCGTGCTGTCCCGCGTGCTGAACCGCGCCAACCTGGACGGGCTGGGTGGGGACGATGTGTACTGGAAGAGTGAGCGGCTTGCGCGCGGCGTTGAATGAGGCACGGCCTTGACGTTGGCCAGCTGTTTGCCTCGTCTCCCAGGCCCTGCCTTGTCTTCCGGGCTCTGTCCGCACTGGATTTCCGGCATTGACGCAGCAGCGGCCGGCAGCAACATCATGACGACATGAACCGTTTTCTGTCTCACGGTGGCCACTTTGCGCTGGCCTGGCTGCTGCCGCTGGCGGTGGCAGCGGGTCTGGCGGTTTCGCCATGGGTGGCGGTGGCGGTGATGCTGGGTATCCAGGGGCTGCTGGCGCTGGCCGAGCGGCTGCCTGCACTGGCTCATTCGCCGCCCGCGGTGCCATCCACCGCGTGGCACCGGGTGGTGCCGCGCGTGCACGTGGCGCTGCAGGCGGGGCTGCTGGGCTGGGGGTTGTGGACACTGCATCAGCTCGTGCAGGCCTTCGAGGGTGCCGTCCCGGTCGGCGGCTGGGCTGCCGTCGTGGCTGCCGGTGTGGCCGTGGGCGGTGTGGCCGGCAGCCAGGGCATCACCTTCGCGCATGAACTGGGCCACTCGCGGTCGCGCCTGGACCGCACCCTGGCCTGGCTGTTGATGGGCAGCGTGCTGTATGCGCACTTCATGGTCGAGCACTACCGCGGCCACCACGTGCGCGCGGCCACTTTCGACGACCCCGCCAGCGCCCGCCGCGGCGAAAGCCTGTGGCGCTTCCTGCCCCGCACGCTGCTGGGCAGCTGGCGCAGCGCCTGGCAGCTGGAAGCGCAGCGGCTGGCGCAGCACCGGCTGCACTGGCGGCACAGCAGCCTGTTGTGGGCCACGGCGGTGCAGGCGGCCGGGCTGCTGTTGCTCGCCACGGCGCTGGGTCCATGGGCGCTGCTGTTCTGGCTGGTGCAGGCGGCCTACGCGGTGTTTTTGCTGGAAGCCATCAACTACATCGAACACTACGGCCTGCAGCGGCGCCAGCAAGGCGGCCGGCCCGAACCCTTCGGCATGGCGCACGCGTGGAACGCGGACACGGCGTTGACGAATGCATTCGTCATCAACCTGCAACGCCACAGCGACCACCACATGCACGCCTGGAAGCCCTACGCCGAACTGCAGCCGCTGCCGGGGCCGCAGCTGCCCACCGGCTACGCGGGCTGCCTGTTCCTGGCTTCGGTGCCACCGCTGTGGTTTGCCGCCATGGAGCCGCGCCTGGCGCGCCTGAGCGCCGCCTGATGGCGGCCCGCTGACGCCGCGTCACAGGTTCTCGAACGGGTAGCGCACGCCCAGTTCGCTGCGCATGCGGTCCATCCAGCGCAGCGTGGCGAGCGTTTCGGCGTGCGGCATCACGGGGCTTTCATACAGGCCGGCCCGGATGCAGCGCGTGGCTTCGTCGATCTGGCCTTCGAAGCCGTTGATGGCAAAAGGCGCATCCGCCAGCTCCACCGGCGCGTCGGCGCGGTGCAGCTCGGCATGGGTGGCCTGCCAGAAGTTGTGCGGCAGCACGATGTGGCCGTCGCGGCCTTCGATGTGCAAGGCGTTGGCCGACCGGCTGTCCAGCGCGCAGCGAAAGGTGGCTGTCACGCCATCGGCAAAGCCCAGCAGGCCGGCCACGCGCAGGTCCACGCCGCTGGGGGCGAGTTGGCCGCGGATGTGCCAGCTGGTGGGTTCGGGGGTCCCGTGCGCTTGGCTTCCGGGCTCGGGGCCGGCACCCGGCGCCGTGCCCGTGGCTTGCTGCATCACCCAGCGCAGCACGCTGAGGTTGTAGACGCCAAGGTCCAGCAGCGCGCCGCCGGCCAGCGCGGGGTTGAACAGGCGGCTCGCAGGATCGAACGGCGGCGCGAAGCACAAGCTGCTGTGCACCGCGCGCAGCGGGCCGATGGCGCCGCCGCGCAGCCAGGCACCCAGCTGCGCATAGAGCGGCAGAAAGCGCGTCCACAGCGCCTCCATCAAGAACACCTGGCGCGAGCGCGACAGCGCCAGCAGCGGCTCAGCCAACGCTGCGCTCGCCACCAGCGACTTCTCGCACAGAACCGGCTTGCCGGCCCGCAGGCTGGCAAGCACCGGTTCGCTGTGGTGCGAATGCGGCGTCGCCACGTAGACGGCGTCCACGTCAGGGCTGTGCACCAGGGCCTCCAGCGTGGGCATGACGAGCAGTTCTGCATCAGCCTTCACCGCCGGCTGCCACTGCTGCGCAAAGGCGGTGGCCCGAGCGGCGCTGCGGCCGTGCACCGCCACCAGCCGCGCACCCGGCAGGGCCTGCACGGCTTGGGCAAACCGGTGTGCGATTCGGCCGGGGCCGACGATGGCCCAGCGCAGCGCGGGTGCGGGTGCGATTTCGGGTGCGATCGCGGTCGTGGATGCGGTCGCGGGCGCGGTCGTGGTCGTGGTCGCGGGCGCGGATGCGGATGCGGTTGCGGTTGCGGTTGCGGTTGCGGTTCGCGGCTGTGGTGCCGGCGCGGACGACGCGTTCATGGCGGGGCCCTGGATGCACCAGCCGGGCTGCTGGCATGCAGGCGCGATTCTGGGGCGGTTTTGGGGCGCCTGCGGGGCGCCTCTGGGGTGCGTCTGGGGTGCTTCCGGGGCGGCGCTTTTGGGGACCTTCTGGCCCGTGCCGCCCGGCGAAATGTTCAGCGCCTGTGCCGAGGCCCCCCGGGTGCGTCGGGCGGCGTCGGGCGGCGCCGGCCCCGTCGCGCCGTTGATGATCAGCCCACCAGTTCCCGGTGCAACCACGCCCGGGCCAGCGCCCAGTCGCGCTTGACGGTGGCGCTGCCGACGCCCAGCACCTGGGCAATCTCTTCCACTTCCAGGCCGCCGAAAAACTTCAGCTCCACCACCTTGGCGGCGCGGGCGTCCACCGCTTCCAGCGCCAGCAGCGCGTCGTGCACCTTCACCACCTCAGCGCCGTCGCCACCGGCCACCTGGGCAGCTTCGCTCAGTGTCAGCGGCACCAACAGCGCGTCGCGCTTGGCGGCCTGCCGCGCCACCGCGTGGTTGACCAGGATGCGCCGCATCATGATCGACGCCATGCCCAGAAAGTGGCTGCGGCTTTGCCACCGCGTGCGCGTCTGTTCGCTCAGTCGAAACCAGGCTTCATGCGTCAGCGCGGTGGCGCTCAGGGTGTGGCCGGCGCTTTCCTTGCGCATCTGCGAAACCGCCTGCCGCTTCAGCTCGCTGTACAGCGCAGCAAAAAGCTGGTCCACCGCATGGCTGCTGCCTGCATCCAGCTGCTGCAGCCATGGCGTGACATCGGCTTCGTTGACGGCGGGCATGTCCATGCCGGCCATTGTGGGTGCCGGTGGCTGCCGGGTTTCGGCGGTGATGGCTGCGTGTCGTGATCCTTTTGCGTGAATGGCCTTGCGTTGTTCATCACAGGGGTGGTCTTGACGCAGAACCGGTGAGGCTTTGCGGCCCGCCACCGCCCGTTAGCTTTCAACCGACACCCCGAGGCCAACCATGAAGTCTGTCTGTCACCGCCCGTTCCCGACCCGCTGCACCCGTGCCGTGGCTGCTACTTTGCTGGCTGCTCTGTTGGCCTGGGCGCCAGCGTCCCACGCCAAGGACGACACCACGCCGCTGACGGTGGATGCGGCGTTCAACGCCACCGCCGCAGCCGCCAAGGGCTTCACCATTGCCGACGCCACGGCGCTGAAAGGCATCAAGCGCGTGGCGGTGCCGGTGTTTGCGGTCGAGTTCATCGTGGCCGACAACGTCAGCGCCACCACCTCGGGTTTTGGTTCGGCCGGCCGCGCCACGTCGTCGCTGTACTACAAGTTGCTGGGCGTCGGCGAGGCCGATTTCCAGGCCATCACCGACGCCCTCTACCAGCAGTTTCTGGCCGAACTGAAGGCCAGCGGCGTCGAGGTGCTGGACGCCGCGCAGGTGGTGGCCGCGCCCACCTACCGCAAGCTGGTGGCGAGTGGCAGCCCGGCGCCCATCAAGAGCGACAGCTCGCTGGTGATGTCGCCCCCGGGCCTGGGCATCTACGGTTTCGCCAGGATGGGCGGCGGCAACAGCAGCCAGCGCAAGGGGCTGTTTGCAGCCCTGTCCGACGTCGGCAGTGGCTTCGCTGCCGTGGGCGCCATCGGCGACACGCTGCAGCTGGGCACCGAGCTGGACGCCAGCCTGCTTGAAGTGCGCATGCGCGTCAGCTTCGTGCAGCTCAGCGACGACAACAAAGGCTTCTTCGGCCGCCTGTCCGGCACCGCGTCGGCCAGCGGCAAGTCGTTCCCCAGCGTCGACAACATCATGATGGGCGTGCAGTCGGGCCCGATGCGCAGCACCGTCACCGCCAGGCACACGCTGACGCTGGGCGCCGACGCCTTTGCCGAGGTGCGTGAAAAAGCCACCACCACGGGCGACGTGGTGGGTGCGGTGGCGGTGGGGCTCCTGAAACTGGCCATCGGCAGCAAAGACAGCAGCAGCAGCAAGGAACTGGAAGTCGTGGCCGAACCGGTGGCCTACAAGAAGGTGGTGGGCGGCGGCCTGGGCGCTGCCGGCAGCATGCTGGTGGCCCGGCTGCAGGCAGAAAGGTGACTTCTTGCGCCCTCTTTCGGCCCGGCACAGGGTGCGGGTGCGGGTGGATGGGGGCAGCGCACAGTAGCCTCGATACCGTCACTGCACCCTCCCATCGGCCTGCTGCCTTGAAGGCGCGGAGAGCGCGCGCCAGAACCCTACATGACGACGACACCACCGCCCTGGAACCAGATCAAGGCGCTGTTCGACGCGGCGGCCGAGCTGCCGCCGGCGCAGCGCGAACCGCTGCTGCGTGCATCGGGCCTGCGCCTGGACGCGCTGGCCGAAGTGCGCAGCCTGCTGGCGCACCACGACAGCGCCACCGGCACCCAGGGCTTCATGGCTGCAGGGGCTGCGCAGCAGCTGGCGGCCACCGTGCCCACGGTCCAGCCCGCCCAGGGCGCTGCCCGCACCGGCCAGCGGCTGGGTGCCTGGCAGGTGGTGCGCGCAGTGGGTGTGGGCGGCATGGGCGAGGTGTTCGAAGCGCGCCGCGCCGACGGCAGCTTCGAGGGCCGCGCCGCCATCAAGCTGCTCAAGCGCGGCATGGACAGCGCCGCCGTGCTGCAACGCTTCGCGCTGGAGCGTCAGGCGCTGGCGCGGCTGAGCCACCCGCACATCGCGCGCCTGCTGGACGCCGGCGCCAGCCCCGAAGGCCTGCCCTACTTCGTGCTGGAATTTGTCGACGGCCGCACCATCGACGAGGCCATGCGCGGCCTGCCCCTGGTGCGGCGCCTGCAGCTGTTCTTGCAGTTGGCCGACGCCGTGGCCTACGCGCACCGCAACCTGCTGGTGCACCGCGACCTGAAGCCCGGCAACGTGCTGGTGGACGGGGAAGGCCAGGTCAAGCTGCTCGACTTCGGCATCGCCAAGGCGCTGGACCCGCTGGAAGGCCACAGCGGCGCCGACGGCCACACCACCGTGGGCGGCGTGCGCCCCTACACGCCGCACTACGCCAGCCCCGAGCAGATACGCGGCGAGCCGGTAAGCACCGCCACCGACATCTACAGCCTGGGCGTGCTGCTGTACCAGATGCTCACCGGCACGCGCCCCACCGGGCGCAAGGCGAGCACGCCGCAAGAGGCCGCGCGCAGCGTGCTGGCCGACCTGCCGACGCGCCCCAGCCGCCTGACGGCCAGCGACGTGCCCGACCCGCAGTGGCTGCACACACGCAAGAAGCTGGAGGGCGACCTCGACAACATCTTGCTCAAAGCGCTGGAAAAAGCGCCCGAACAGCGCTACGCCAGCGTGGACGCACTGGCCGCCGACGTCACCGCGTACCTGGAAGGCCGGCCCGTCAGCGCGCGCGCCGCCAGCCCCGGCTATGTGCTGCTGAAGTGGCTGAAGCGCCACCGCGCCGCCGCGCTGGCCGGCGGGCTGGGCAGTCTGGGCCTGCTGACCGGCCTGGCCGCCACGCTGCTGCAGGGCCGCGTGGCGCTGGCGCTGGGCGCGTTGGGCCTGAGTGCGGGCCTGGTGCTGGCGCTGGCGCAGGCGCGCCGCGCTCAGATGGCGCTGGATGAAGCCGCCCGTTCACGCGACGACGCCACGCGCCACCTGGCAGACCTGCGCAAGCTGGCCAACAGCATGGTGTTCGACGTCAACGACGCGCTGGAACACGGCCTCACCGAAGGCCGGCGCCAGCTGGTACACACCGCCGCGCAGTCGCTCGAACAACAAGCCGCCTATGGCCAGCTGACGGACAGCGAACGGCTGGACCTGGCGCGGGCGCTGTCGCGCCTGGCACGCCTGGAAGGCCACCAATTCACGCCCAACCTGGGCCACGTGCCGCGGGCTCTGACCCATTACGAACGCGCGCTGCAGGTGCTGCAACCGATGACGCAGCGCCATCAGGACAGCGCTGCCTGGCAGGGCGCCATGGCCACTGCGTTGCACGGCCATGCCGCCGCCCTGCGCGCCCTGAAACGCGCACCGCAAGCGTTGGCCAGCATCGAGCGCGCAGCGCACCACGCCGCGCGCGCGGCCGCGCTGGCCCCCGCCGACATGGCCTGGCGCACGCTGGAATGCGCCACGCTGGTGCAGCGGGCCGACCACGCCTACCCCGTGGTGCGCATCTTCGGCATGACAGAACTGGACGCCGCGCAGAGCCATGTGGCGCCTTCGTTGCTGTGCAGCCAGCAGCTGGTGGCCTGGGCGCCCGGGCAGGCCAGGGCGCAGCAGATGCGCGCCTACAGCCTGCGCATGCAGGCCGGGTTTGTAGCCATCGCCGGCTTGCTGCAAGAAGCCGTGCACCTGGAGCAGGCCGCGTTCCGGGTGCTGGAGCAGATCAAGCCGCTGCCGAACGGCCCCACGGTCTGGGCCACCGACTGTGTGCCGGCGTGCGTCCGCATGGCCGTCACGATGCGCGCCGCGGGCCTGTACGAAGAGGCCGGCGCGGCCATCGATCACGCCCTGGCGCACGCCGCGCAGCGCCTGCGCGACGACCCCACCGACGAGCAGATTCAGGGCCAGTACATCGCCTCGGTGCAGACCGCGCTGGACCTGTGCGTGCACCGCGGCCAAACGGCCGAGGCACTGGCGCTGTACGACACCGCGATGCGCACCATCCCGCCCCTGCCCGGCGACGACGAGCGCCACCACCGGCTGTGGCAACACCAATGGATGGATGCGGTGCACACCGTTTCTTGGGTGCGCGCAGGCGACCTGGCCCGCGCTGCAGCCACCGTGCAGCGGCTGCACGCGGGCCTGGCTTTGTTGAAGCTGCGCGACAACACCGGCGCGCTGGACGCCGAACTGGAAGCCAACGTGCACATCGCCGATGCTTACGTTCAAGCCGCGCACGGCCGCGGGCCTGCGTTGCGCGCGGCGGTGCAAGCCGCGCAAGAGCGACTGCAGGCCATGCGCACGCTGCGCGACCCCCGCGACGCCATCGAAGCCGTGCGTTCGTGGCAACTGCTGGTGCGTCTGGCGCAGGCGCCGATGGCTGATGTTGAGGCTGATGTTGAAGTTGATGCTGGTGCTGGTGCTGGTGCTGACGTTGAGGCTGTTGCTGGCGCTGTTGCTGGTGCTGTTGCTGGTAATCGTGCTGATGCCGACCTGCAATCCGCCTTGGTGGCGCAGGCGCGCCACGTGCAAGCTGAGCTGGTGGCGCGGGGACTGGTGGACGCCCAGGAACGGCGCGAGTCGTTGTGGCTGGCCCAGTGGCCGCTCTAACTTTCATGATGCGGGGCAGCGGCCCGAGTCACGGAACACTTCCACTCTAATTTCGGTGGGTTGATCTTGTTGCGGGTGGCGCTTCAGCGCGCTGGCGGCGGTGGCCGTCAGCGCGGCGGCCAAAACCGCGCGTTGAAACGCGCCCGGCCAACCCCATCGTGGCGCTTGAGCGCGACGCCGGCGCACCGGCCCGAAACTTCGCCGGATACTTGGTAGCGTTTGAAGGACAGCCGGTGGCTGTGGGCCACAGCGTGCAAGCAACCGGTCGGCCCGACCAGTGATCACCTGCCCGCGTCAGTGGTGCCCCACCCTCAAGTCCTGGCCGCGCGCCGCGCCTTCACCGCCTGCGCCAGGCCATCCAGCAGCCCCACGGTGTCGCTCCAGTCGATGCAGGCGTCGGTGATGCTCTTGCCGTGTTCCAGCTTCGTGGGGTCGTCCTTGCCGGGGGTGAACTTCTGCGCGCCGCCCAGCAGGTTGCTTTCCACCATCACGCCGAAGATGCAGCGGCTGCCGGCGGCCAGCTGCGCGCCCACGTCGCGCATGACCTCGATCTGGCGCTGGTGCTGCTTGCTGCTGTTGGCGTGGCTGGCGTCGATCATCAGCCTGCAGGGCAGCTTGGCGCTTTCGATGTCGGCGCAGGCGGCCTTCACGCTGACGGTGTCGTAGTTGGGCGTCTTGCCGCCGCGCAGGATGACGTGGCAGTCCTTGTTGCCCTTGGTCTCGACGATGGCCACCTGGCCGTTCTTGTGCACTGACAAAAAGTGATGCGGCCGCGCCGCAGCCTGGATGGCGTCGGTGGCGATTCTGATGTTGCCGTCGGTGCCGTTCTTGAAGCCCACCGGCGCGCTCAGGCCGCTGGCCAGTTCACGGTGCACCTGGCTTTCGGTGGTGCGCGCACCGATGGCGCCCCAGGCGATGAGGTCGCCGATGTACTGCGGGCTGATGACGTCCAGAAACTCGCTGCCCGCCGGCACGCCCAGGCGGTTGATGTCCACCAGCAGCTGGCGCGCAATGCGCAGGCCTTCGTGGATGCGGTAGCTCTCGTCCAGGTAGGGGTCGTTGATGAGGCCCTTCCAGCCCACCGTGGTGCGCGGCTTCTCGAAGTACACGCGCATCACCACTTCCAGCTCACCGGCATGCTTGTCGCGCTCGGCCTTCAGCTTGCGCGCGTATTCGATGGCGGCAGCGGGGTCGTGGATGGAACACGGGCCGATGATAACCAGCAGCCGGTCGTCGCTGCCGGCCATGATGTTGCGGACGGCGCCGCGGGTGCCGGCAATCAGCGTTTCCGCCGGCGTGCCGGCGATCGGGAAGAACCGGATCAGGTGCTCCGGCGGCGGCAGCGGCGTCACGTCGCGGATGCGCTGGTCGTCGGTCTGGCTGGTCTTTTCGCTCAGCGCATACCAGCCCTCTGGCGTGTTGGCGGCTTTGGCATTCATGGCGCGGTTCCTTCGTGTGGGTGATGCGGTGCGTGCAGAAAACAAAAAAACCGCCGGGGTGCCGGCGGTTTGCTTGGGGTGCGGTGCGTTCGTTTGTGCTGACTTACGCGCTTGCCTCTCCAGCCGCCGTGCGGTGCGAGAACCAGAAATACGTAAAGTAAAAAGACGATGCGGTGCGCATAGGGCGCGAATGTAGCACGGCCGTTGTTTTCAGTTTTCAGATCTCGGTGGCGGCAAACGCCGCTGCCTGCAGCGCCGCCACCACGTCGTGCACATGCTGCCGGTTGCGCGTTTGCAGCACCAGTTCCACTTCCACGTTCTGCGCCGACAGGCTGGAGAACGCGCGTTGGTGGTGCACTTCGTCGATGTTGGCGCCGGCCTCGGCCACCACGGCGGTGATGCGGGCCAGCACGCCGGGGTTGTCGCGCGCGTGCACCTTGATGCGCGCCAGCCGGCCGGCGCGCACCATGCCGCGCTCGATGATCGACGACAGCAGCAGCGGGTCGATGTTGCCGCCGCACAGCTCCAGGCCCACCTTGCGGCCGGCATGGGCCGCAGGGTCTTTCAGCAGCGCCGCCAGGCCCGCGGCGCCGGCTCCTTCGACCAGCGTCTTTTCTATTTCCAGCAGCATCACGATGGACTGCTCGATGTCGCCTTCGTCCACCAGCACCAGATCGTCGACCAGCCGGCGCACGATCTCGCGCGTGATCAGCCCGGGCTGCCCCACCGCAATGCCTTCGGCAATGGTGCTGGTGCCCTGCGCGTGCGCGGTGCCCTTGATGGCGTTGACCATGGCCGGGAAGCGCGCGGCCTGCACACCCACGATGCGCAGGTCGGGTTTCAGCGCGCGCGCGGCCGTGGCCATGCCGCTGATGAGGCCGCCACCGCCGACGGCAATCACCAGCGTGTCGAGCTCGGGTTGCTGGCGCAGCATTTCCAGCGCGATGGTGCCCTGGCCGGCGATGACGTCGGCGTCGTCGAAAGGGTGCACGAAGTGAAGGCCTTGTTGCTGTGCCAGCAACAGCGCGTGCTGGTGCGCGGCGTCGAAGCCTTCACCGTGCAGCACCACCTCGGCGCCGAAACCGCGCGTGCGCTCCACCTTCACCATCGGCGTGTTCAGCGGCATCACGATCACCGCGCGCAAGCCCAGCCGCTGCGCGTGGTGCGCCACGCCTTGCGCGTGGTTGCCGGCGCTGGCGGCCACCACGCCGCTGCGCGCCGTGCTGCCTGAGCCGTCGCCGGTGATGAGCCGGCCCGACGCCAGCAGCGTGCTCAGCTTGTTCAGCGCGCCGCGTTCCTTGAACGACGCCGTGAACTGCAGGTTCTCGAACTTCAGGTAGACCTGCGCGCCGACGACTTGCGACAGCGTGCGGCTCTCCAGGCAGGGCGTTTCGAGCACCTGCCCCGCTAGGCGCTGGGCGGCGGCCTGGATGTCGGTAAGCGTGATGCTGGGCATGGCGGGTTGACTTGCTCCCTCTGCCTTTCAGGGAGAGGGCTGGAGTGAGGGTTGGAGGTGGGGGAGTGGGGTTTTTGGGCGATCTTGCATTTCACCCTCACCCCAACCCTCTCCCTCGAGGGAGAGGGAGTGGGAGTGGGAGTGGGAGTGGGAGTGGGAGTGGG
>JBBQMM010000073.1:0-12623 GCA_038328935.1 Burkholderiales bacterium | reverse complement strand
ACCCTGAACACTTCGCCAACCCGGGCACCAGCATCACCTGCGACCGCGGCGACTTCCTCGGGCGCCATGGCGCACTGGCTGCACCGCAGGCGCTGCGCGAGACGCGGCTGTCAGGGCGCAGCGGCGCCGCGCTGGACCCGTGCGCGGCGATTCAGGTGCCGCTGGTGCTGGGGCCGGGCGAGACGCGCGAGATCGTCTTCCGCCTGGGGGCCGGCAACGATGCTGCCGAAGCGGCAGCGCTGATACGGGCTTTCAGGGCACCGGGCGCCACGGCGCAGGCGCTGGCCGCCGTGCAGGCCCATTGGCAAGGGTTGCTGGGTGCCGTGCAGGTGCAAACGCCCGACCCGGCACTGGACGCACTGGCCAACGGCTGGCTGCTCTACCAGGTGGTGGCCAGCCGCCTGTGGGGGCGCAGCGGCTATTACCAGTCGGGTGGTGCTTATGGCTTTCGCGACCAACTCCAGGACGCCATGGCGCTGGTGCACACCCGGCCCGATTTGCTGCGCGATCAACTGCTGCGCAGCGCTGGACGGCAGTTTCCGCAGGGCGATGTGCAGCACTGGTGGCACCCGCCCGGCGGCCGCGGCGTGCGCACGCATTGCTCTGACGACTACCTGTTCCTGCCGCTGGCGCTGGCCCGCTACGTGGCCACCACGGGCGACACCGCGGTGCTGGCGCACGAGCTGCCCTTCATCGAAGGCCGCCCCGTGCCTGCCGGCGAAGAAGCCTACTTCGACCTGCCGCAGCCGTCGGCACTGTCGGCCACGCTGTACGAACACGCGCGCCTCGCGGTGCAGCACGGCTTGCGCTTCGGCCCCCACGGCCTGCCGCTGATGGGCAGCGGCGACTGGAACGACGGCATGAACCGCGTCGGCCAGCAGGGCCGCGGCGAAAGCGTGTGGTTGGCCTGGTTCTTGTGCCGCGTGCTGGCCGACTTCGAGCCACTGGCCCTCAGCCAGCACGACGCGCCGTTCGCCGAGCGCTGCGCGCGCGAGCGACTGGCGCTGGCCGAACGAATCGAGACCCATGCCTGGGACGGCGCGTGGTACCGCCGCGCCTGGTTCGACGACGGCACGCCGCTGGGCAGCGCCGACAGTCCCGAATGCCGCATCGACCTCATCGCCCAAAGCTGGTCGGTGCTGTCTGGCGTAGCGCCGCCCGAACGCGCGGCGCAGGCCCTGCAGGCCATGCGCACGCAACTGGTGGACGACGACCTGGACATCGTGCGGCTGCTGACGCCGCCTTTCGACGGCGCCGGCCCCGACCCCGGCTACATCGCCGGCTACGTGCCGGGCGTGCGCGAGAACGGCGGCCAGTACACGCACGCTGCGGTGTGGGCGGCGATGGCGTTGGCCGAAGCCGGGCAGACCGAGGAAGCCTGGCGCCTGGCCGGCATGATCAACCCGCTGAACCACGCCCGCAACGCCCAGGAGGCCGCCGTCTACAAGGTCGAGCCCTATGTCGTCGCAGCCGACGTCTACGGCGTGGCGCCTCACGGCGGCCGCGGCGGCTGGACCTGGTACACGGGCTCGGCCGGCTGGGTCTACCGGCTGTTCGTCGAAACGCTGCTCGGCATCACGCTGGAACATGAGAACGGGCAGTCCTGGGTGCGGCTGGCGCCACGGCTGCCCGCTGCGTGGCCAGGCTTTGCGTTCAGCTACCGCCGCGGCAGTGCGTTGTGGCAGGTGCAGGTGCGGCGCGGCGATGCCGGCAGCGACGTGCTTGAAGTTGACGCTGTCGCGCTGCCCGGCAACCGCTGGCCTGTGCACGATGACGGCCTGCAGCACCAGGTGCTGTTGACGCTCGCGGCTGCCCAGCCAGCGCCTGCGCCGAGGGCTGGCGCAGGGCCTGACGCAAAGCCCGAGGCAGCGTCAGCCCTTGCGCCAGTGCGCGTACCACTGCCGCAGGCGCCGCTGCGGGTGGACGGATGACAGGTTCAGGGCAGCTTCAGTGCAGCCCTCACCGCCCTCACCCCCGCAGGCACGCCGTTTGCTCCACAGAGTTTTTAAAAGGAACACATGCCCACACAAACTCCCCCCCGGCGCCACAGCGCTTCCAACCGCGGCCCGAATGCAGACCGCGCAGCGCGCACCACGCACGATGCTTGGCCCGGCGACCAGATGCGGCTGATGGAAGACGACCTGCGGTCATGGCGCCATGATCGTTACCGACAGCAGCCCGCGGGCGGGGCCCCGGTGTCGCGCCCAGCCACCGACGACTGGCGCTGGGACTCCGGACAGGCTGACTAGTACTGGGTACAACGACGGCGAACAGGGGCAGCGCACGGACGCCAGAGGAGAACCCTTGGGCCAGAGCCACGATACTGATGACCACACAGACCAGCCCCTCGTGACCGGAGTGACGGGCCCTCGTCGCGACCCTGACGCGTTGCAGGAGCCCGCGGAGGCGGTCAGCGCGGTGTTGCACAGCGCCAGCCTCCGCCCCGAGCTCGCAGCCGAGATCATGCGCAACCATCTGTCGGGACGGCAGGTGGCGGCGGCGGTGCTGTGTGATCGCAACGGGCGTGCCCTGCACTTCCACGGCGACACCGGCCGCTATCTCGCCCTGCAAGGCGAAGCGACCCTGGAGCTGGCGCGGCTGGTGCGGCCCGGGTTGCGCACGGCGCTACGCACGGTGTTGCGGCAAGCCTTCAGCGAAGACCCTTTGCCCGCGGGCCTGGTCGTCCAGGGCCTCGGGCAGCAAGCCCGGCAGCTCAGCTTGCAGGCCGAGCCGGTAGCCGAACAACAGGGGGCCGGACTTGCGCTGGTCGTGTTCAGCGATGCGCCGGGTGCGCCGCCCGCAACACTGGAAGCCGCGGCCGACACCGCAGCCGACGCCACTGCCACCGCACTGGAGGTCGATGCCAACCGCCGCGAAGGGGCCGGGCCGCACGAAGACGCCGCATTCGGTAACGAGGAACTGCGCATCGCAGGGGAAGCAGCTTCTGCACTGAGCGAGGAACTGAGCGAGGAACTGCAATCGTCCCATGAAGAACTTGAAAGCTCCAAGGAAGAATTGCAGTCGCTGAACAAGGAACTCGCCACGGTCAACACCCATCTCGAAGACAAGATCGTCGAGATCGGCCGCAACGCCGACGACTTGACCAATCTGCTGAACAGCACCCACATCGCCACGCTGCTGCTGGACGGCCAGTTGCGGCTGCGGCGCTTCACCCCTGCGGCTGCCGAGTTGTTCAGCCTCGGCGCGGGCGATGAAGGGCGCTTGCTGAGCGGCATCTCCAGCCGGCTTGACGACCCCGCTTTCGCGGCCGACGCGCAAGCGGTGCTGCAGTTGCAGCCGCCGGCCGAGGCCGAAGTGCGTGCCGGCGGGGGCGCTACGTTCTTGCGGCGCATCCAGCCCTACATGTCGGGCGACGCCCGGGTTGAAGGGGTGGTGGTGACCTTCGTCGACATCACGCCGCTGCATGCTGCCGAGCGGCAGCTGCGCAAGATGATGGCGGTGCTGGACGATTCCAACGACGCCGTCATCACCTATGACCTGCAAGGCAAGATCCTGTCCTGGAACCAGGGCGCGCAAGCCGCTTATGGCTACAAGCGCGACGAAGCCCTGGCGACCAGCGTATTCGCCCTGGTTCCCGATGCCGACCGCGACGCAGCGCGCGACCTGATCAACCGCGTTCGAGCCACCGGCGTGGCGCAAACCGCCCAGACCAATCGGCGTGCCAAGGACGGCCGCCTGGCGCGGATCTCGGTGGCCGCCTCGGCGCTGCGCGACGACCAGGGCACCGTGTACGCGGTGTTGTCCACTGAGCGCGACATCACCGAGCGTCTGCGCATTGAAAGCGAGATACGGTTCAGGCGCCTGGCCGACGACATACCGGCACTGCTGCGGGTGGAGGACGTGCACGGGCTGGCCGAATTCGTCAACCAGGCCTGCACGCAGTTCACGGGCCGGCCGCGCGACGCTCTGCTGGGTCGCGGCTGGCTTGAATTCGTGCACCCCGAAGACCGTGAACGCTACCTTGCCGAGCACGCCGCCGCCCAGGCCGAACGAGGCGGGTTCGAGATCGATCTTCGGCTGCGGCGCCGCGACGGTGAGTACCGCTGGATGCGCTCCATCAGCGTGCCGCACATTGACGAGGGCGGGTCGTTCCTCGGCTGCGTTGCCCTGATGCTGGACGTGGAGGACAGAAGGCGCTTCGAGACCGAATTGCTGACGGCAGACCAGCGCAAGGACGAGTTTCTGGCGATGTTGGCGCACGAGTTGCGCAACCCGCTGGCGCCCATTCGAAGTGCGGTCAGCATCTTGTCGCGTCTGGCGCATGCCGACCCACGGGCCGAACGGTCGGTCGGTGTCATCGAGAGGCAGACCGAAATACTGGCCAGGCTGCTGGACGGACTGCTCGATGTGGCGCGCATTTCAAGCGGCAAGACCGTGCTCGACCTGGCCCCGGTTGAATGGCGCGTGGTCGCAGACCGTGCTACTGAAATCAGTCAGCCGCTGATCGATTCCCGCCGGCAGACACTGCACGCCGTCATACACCCGGACCTCTTCGTCGAAGGCGATCTCATCCGCCTGACGCAGGTCCTGGCCAACCTTTTGAACAACGCCGCCAAGTACTCCGACGAGGGCGGTGCGATCTACCTGAGTGTCGAGCCCGAGGGCGACGAGGCCGTGATCCGCGTGCGCGATGACGGTGCGGGACTGTCTGCAGAAATGCTTGCGCGGATCTTCGACCTTTTTGTTCAGGCCGACACCACGCTGGACCGCGCCCAAGGGGGTTTGGGAGTGGGCCTGACGCTGGCGCGGCAATTGATCCAGTTGCACAAGGGCAGCTTGCAGGCCGCAAGCCCGGGCCTGGGCGGGGGCAGCACGTTCACCGTGCGCCTGCCCTTGCTGCAGCGCGCCCAACGCGCGCAGGCAGCGCAGATGGCCCTGCCGGCGCAAGCCGCAGCGCGACGCATTCTCGTCGTCGACGACAACGTCGACGGCGCCACCGCCCTGGCCTGCCTGCTTGAACTGGAAGGCCACGAGGTCGTCGTGGCGCACGACGGGCCCGCAGCCCTGGCCGTCGCAGAAGGCAGTCGCCCCGACATCGTGCTGCTGGACATCGGCCTTCCTGCGATGGACGGCTATGAGGTCGCGCGCCGCTTGCGCGGCATGTCAGCGACGGCCACGGCAATGATCGTCGCGATGACCGGCTATGGCCAACCCGAGGATGTGGCCGCGGCCCTGAGCGCGGGCTTCGATCTCCACCTCGTCAAGCCCGTCGATCCAGGCGCCTTGGCGCAACTGGTGGCCACGGCGCCGGGAACGGCGCGGCCTGAGAGCCCGTGACGAAGTGACTCGTGCAGGTGGCGGCCCGTGCCCCAGCAGGCCCCAAGCCTCTTCCTACAGGCGAATGCGGCTGAGTCTGCTGTCCGACGAGGGCAGGGCTTGGGAAGATCGTCATATGACTTCCAACTCTTCGGCGACGTTCCATCCCGCCACTGCACCCAGCGCCAGACGCCCCGGCTGGCTGTTGCTCGGCACCGAACCGTGGCGCGCGGCCAGCGAATTCATCGCCTGGAAGGTGCTGCCCGCGCGGGCTGCAGCCGTTGGCGACGGACATCCGGTCATCATTTTCCCGGGTCTGGCCAGCGACGGCCGCGCAGTGGCGCCGCTGCGCGCGCACTGCCGGTCGCTGGGCTACAACGCCATGGACTGGGGCCGAGGCTGGAACACCGGGCCGCAAGGCCCGGTCGACCCGTGGCTGGACGCGCTGGCCAGCGATGTCGAGTCCTTGCTGGCCGCTGAGCCGCGCGCCCCGACCCTGATCGGCTGGAGCCTGGGCGGCATCTATGCGCGCGAACTGGCCAAGCGCAAGCGGCTGCGGGTGCGCCAGGTGATCACCATCGGAACGCCCTTCAGCGGCCATCCGGACCAGACCCACGCCGCCTGGATGTACCGGCTGCTCAGCGGCGCAGCGCCCCCGCGCGACGCCGGTTTGCAGCGCCGGCTGCGCACGCCGCCCGATGTGCCCACCACATCCATCTACAGCCGCAACGACGGCATCGTGCCCTGGCAGGCCTGCAAGCACGACAACGAGCACGACCGCCTGCAGGACGTGGAGGTCGCAGGCAGCCACCTGGGCATGGGTTGGAACCCGCAGGTGCTGGCGGTGGTAGCCGACAGGCTGGCTCAACCGCCCAGCGCCTGGCGGCACTACGCCGGCGGCAGCAAGACCGGGGCTTGAGTACGCCGGCGGTGCGTGGCTGCGGGAACGGCTCTGTGCCAGGCCCGCCGCAGCAACCGTACAGCACGTCCTGCGGCAAATCTTGCTGATTCACACTCTTCAGCATCCCAGGCGCCCCCACCCCACTGCCTGAAAGACAGAGGGAGGAAAAACGACGCGGGGACGCCTGACTGGGGGTTTCGGTCAGGCGTTTTGCTCCCTCTCCCTTCAAGGGAGATGGCTGGGGGCGAGGCGGCGGTTTCGAGCCGCATGCGGCGAGCCCGCTAAACGATGCCGGCTTGCAGGCCGGCATGCGCACTGCAAGTGAGGGTGCAATGCCGACATCTGGCCGCTTTTGACCCCGCTTTTTCCAGCGGCACCAGCCGCTGCACCGCGCATCATGGCTGGGTCGCCAACTGCCTGACCCCGCCCCATGACACTCTTCGGCATCACCACACGGATTCCCTCGTTTGCAGAATTCACCGCCTCCGCCGTGATGGCGCTGGGCCTCTGGCTCGCCTGCATAGCGGTGCTCTGGCGATTGAACGGCGCTCCCACGGCCTTCGAGGCGGGCGGCTTGCTGCTGGTGCTGGCCTGGGGATGCATCGGGGCTCGGCTGGGCATCAGGCCCGACCGCGGCAGCCGGCATCTGCTGGCGAACTTCGCGGTCAGCGCGGTGCTGCTGGGCCTGTACGCCGGTGCCTGGGGCCTGGTGCGCTGATGCGTGCCCTTTGAGCCGCAGATGAAACAGCCCGAGCCTTTGTTGCGCAGACCGGCTTTCCGGCTCTATGTCCTGGGGCTGCTTTGCGTGGTGGGCGGCGCAGGCGCGACCAGCGTGGTGGGGTCGATGTGGCCCTTGGCCATGGGCAGCTCGGTGGCAGTGATGTGCACCGCCCGATGGGTGGCCGACGTTCGAGGGCGGGCAGCACTGCGCCGCGCTGCAGCCCGGCCGCCTCGGTCCAAGCGCCCTTGACGAACCGGCTCCAGGTGCAGCATGGCCGCGGTCAAGCGGCCATTGCGCCGCTCAGGGTGCGGACTGCATGGCTTGCTGCCCGCAGCGGCGGAGGACGCAACGTCGTCAGAGCCTCGCGTGCCCGCTCGGGCTTCGGTAAAGACGAGCCCTCCGACGACCCTGAACCAGGCAGGAAACGGTCGTATTCGTTCTTCACCACCCGGTAGCATTCGCAGCTCAGGGATTCGAGCCCACGGCGGTCGAGAACAGCAACGCGCCCTCGGGTGTAGTCGATCATTCCCGCACGCTGAAGCTTCAGCGCGGTGCAGGTTACGCCCTCCCGGCGCACGCCCAGCATGCACGACATGTTTTCGTGGGTCAGGTTGATGGGTGCCCCGTTGACACCGTCCAGGCTGCTCAGAAAGCACCGGCACAAACGCTGCTCCAGCGAATGGAGCTTGTTGCAGATCGCCGCTTGCGCCGTGTGCGTGATCAGGGCCTGGGTGTAGCGCAACAAGAGGCGCATCACCTCTGGGCAGTTGTGGAATTCACTTTGCAGCCACGTGCTTCGCAGCCGAAAGCCATGGCCAGCCGTGCGCACCACGGCGTCGCCAAATGCAGACCCGCCGCCCATGATGACCGGGATGCCCACCACGCCCTCGTTTCCGACCGCAATGACTTCAACCGAATCACCCGCGGTGGTGGTGTGCAGCATGGAAACGCTGGCCGTGGTGGGGAAATAGACGTAACTGAGGTTCTCGCCAGAGCGGCACAGGGATGTGCCGGCTGTCATGTCGACAAGCTCCAGATGCGGTCGCCAGCGCTGCAAATCAACAGCGGGCAGTGCCCCCAGCAGTCGATTGTTGCGCGGTTCGACCGTCAGGCGACGTGCGTGAGGTGTTGAGAAGTTGTCCATCGGAGTGCGCAATCAAAGCGTCGGAGCGACGCACCCGGAACAGGGCAATCGACGTGCCGTAGTCCTGCCAGACGCTGAAGACTTGCAGTGGGCGGGCAGGCGACCGACGGTTTTCATGCCGCCGGTCAACCCGTCGCGGGCGTGGCGCTGTCACCCAAAAGGTGAAGGTGGTCGTGTGCGAAAGCCAGAATTCATCCGGTGTCGCCAGCGCAGAGAAGCGGTCAACTGCGGTTTCTAGGTTCGATGAAGTCGCAAGGCCCGGGCCGTGAGGTAGAACTTTGGTCATGCCGCCAACCAGCACCCAGCATCCCAGCCACCGCAACACCGGTGCCGCCGAGGACGGCTGGAGCGCGGCAGGACGCACAGGCCGCACAGGCCGCATCCGCCAGCAACCCCCGCTGACGTCTGAGTTCGGCCTTGCGCGCCGCGCCCACGGCTGAGGACGAATCCTTCAGTGCGGCATCGAACAGACAACGACCGGCCCCGGCGCGCAGGATCGGACCCGAGGCCTGAACGCGCGTGAGCTCGTCGTCCACCTGAAGGAGAACTTTCACGATGACCAAGTACACGAGATTCGGCGCCATGATCGCCACCTCGACGCTCGTGATGTTCGGCCTCATGTACCTGAACACCTACGAATTCAGTCATGTGTGGTTCAGCGAGACGCGCGCCTACATGGCGCTGGTCATGGGCGCGTCAATGGCAGTGGTCATGCTCGCGTTCATGTTGCACATGTATGACCAACGCAAGGTCAACATGGGGATCGTCGCCACCGCCGTGGTGGTCTTCGCAGCCTCTTTGTGGCTGGTGCGCAGCCAAACCACTGTCGACGACGTCTCGTGGATGAAGGCCATGATCCCGCACCACTCGATCGCCATCCTTACGAGCGAACGTGCCCACATAAAGGATCCCCGCGTGCGCAAACTGGCCGACAGCATCATCGCCGCGCAGCGCAGGGAGATCACGGAGATGGAAACGCTGATCAGGGACCTGAATCGGTAGCCCATTGCCCGCCCCACACCACGGTCCACAGGCTCTGTGCTCACCCCTTTTGAATGACTGCCGTCGCCGCATCCCTTATCCGTGGTCAGGCGGCCCATGCGCTGCCTCGACCAGCAGGTCTCATGTGGCGCTGTTGGGCACTTCTTGCGCAACATCAAATCCGCCGCGCCGCAACGTGTCAGCATTCCTGCGCGGTGACCCATTCCGGGCACCGCGAACCAGATCGTGCTGAGGGGTGGCCACCACGGCCACCAACAGTGCGAATCCGCCAGAGGAGATCAAGATGAACTGGGACCAGATTGCAGGCAACTGGAAGCAACTCAAGGGGCAGACGAAAGAGCAATGGGGCAAGCTGACCGATGATGACTTCGATGTCATCGCCGGGCGGCGCGACCAACTCGCCGGCAAGATACAGGAGCGATACGGCATCGCCAAAGACGAGGCCGAGCGTCAGATCGCAAGCTGGGAGCGCAGCGCCACCGACGCCTGGTTCCCGAAGAACAAGTAACCCTTCAACTCGGAGAACTCGATGAACCCCATCAGGGCCCTGGCGCTCGTGCTGATCGTCGCTGGCGTTGCCGCTTTGGCGTACGGCGGCTTCAGCTACACGAAGGAAACACACAACGTGAAGCTGGGCCCCATCGAGCTGTCTGTCAAGGACAAGGAGACGGTCAACATCCCGGTGTGGGCCGGGGCCGCGGCGATCGTGGCCGGCGGCTTGCTTCTGGCCGTTGGCAGAAAGAGCGGATAGCCGTCCGGGGCCATGCAGGCGAAGAAGGCCCGGAATTCCAATGCTGCCCTCGCGCAGCAAAGCACCTGAGGAGAAATGCCATGAGTCTCGGTACCATTCTGTTGATCGTTCTCGTTCTGATGCTGGTCGGCGCAATTCCAAGCTGGCCGCACAGCAGGGGATGGGGTTATGCACCCAGCGGCGTGCTGGGGCTGGTGGTGGTGGTCCTGCTCGTCCTGCTGCTGCTGGGTCGGCTGTAGCACGCGCCGCAGCGGCAAATCGCTTCGCCGACAGGTGCCCTCGGCAGGGCCGCGGGCCGATACTGTTTGCCCTCAAAGCGGCTAAGCGACATGGCGAGAGCGACGTGGCCAACTTTCATGATGCGGGGCAGCGCCCCGGATCATGGAACACTTCCACGTTAAAGCGACGTGGCGAGAGCGAAGAGGCAATAGCGAAGTGACCATGGCCAAGCGGCAATAGGCCGCAGAGTGCCTGGAGGCGACTTCACATGCGCAGGCCTTCTCTTCTGGGTGCTTGATATGCTCCCGCCCACTCTCCCAGCCCAGGGTGTTCGCCGCGATGAAAATCGACCCCCAGCCTCCTCGCCTGGTGACCCTGCGCGATGGTCGACAAGTGACTGTGCGCGCAGTGCTCGCGTCGGATGCGGCAGAAATCGTTCAGGCCTTCGAAAGGCTCTCGGCCGATTCGAGGTACACACGCTTCATGGTCCACAAGAACCGGCTCAACCCCGCGGCGCTCGAACGCGGGCTCCACCCCGTAGCTGGTCGGGCCTTTGTATTCGTCGCGACCGTACCGGCAAGCGATGGCTTCGATATCGTCGGCGCCGCGCAATATGTCCGCGCCAACGGCAATGATGACCGCACCTGCGAGTTCGCCATCACCGTGGCCGATGACTGGCGCGGCAGCGGTCTGGCCGTCCACCTGTTGGCCAGCCTCGTACGGCGTTCGCGACGGGACGGATATGGAACCATGGAGGGACTCGTGGTTGCAGCCAACCGGCCGATGCTGGCCTTGGCCCGAAAGCTTCGGTTCAAGGTGGCGCCGGTGTCCGAGGACGCCACGGTGATGAAAGTGGTGCGCCAACTCACAGGCGCAGAGCGACTACGGCAACCGCGGCCAGCGCACGAAGCCCGCCAACCATGAGCCCTGGCGACTCTGGATAAGCCCCCGTCAGACACCGACTTGACGGACGAGGCTCCCGCTGGTGTCCAAACACCCGATCTCGCAGCGGCGGAGCGGCAGTCCAAACAGGTCGCCAACCACTGCCTGGCCATCGACGTCCTTGCGTCACACCCAACGCAACGAGACAAGTCTCGTCGCACATTGACTTTGATCAACCGCGTAAGACACAGGTTAGGCAGTATCAGCTTGGGGCCTGCCCAGCCGCTGATGCTTTAGTCGACGCACGGCGGAACCGCCTGCTTGCCTGTCTGCCTGAAGCGGTCTGGCAGCGCTGGCAGGTTCAGCTGGAAGCCATTGACCTGTCTCAGGGCAAGGTGCTTTGCGAGCCCGGCGGCCACCTGGCCCATGTGGTCTTCCCGACCACCGCCGTCGTGTCGCTTCAGTACCTGACCGAGAACGGCAGCTCCACCGAGATCGCCTTGATCGGCAATGAAGGCATGGTGGGCACGTGGCTGCCAATGGGCGGCGGCACGACGCAATCCCGAGCCGTCGTCATCAGCGGGGGCCGGGGCTACCGCATCTGTGCAAGTGCACTGCTGAAGGAATTCGATCATTCCGCCCCGGTGATGCAACTGCTTTTGCGCTACACGCAGGCGCTGATGACCCAGACCTCCCAGATGGCGGCATGCAACCGCCACCACTCCCTCGAGCAGCAGCTTTGCCGCTGGCTGCTGCAGACGCTGGACCGCCTGCCTTCAGGCAACATCGTGATGACGCACGAACTTATCGCCAACATGATGGGCGTTCGCCGCGAAGGAGTTACAGAGGCCGCAGGGCGCCTGCAAAAGGCAGGGCTGATCAGTTATTGCCGAGGCCACATCGCGGTGCTGGACCGAAAGGGCCTGGAAGCGCGCAGTTGCGAGTGTTACCTCGTGGTCAAAGACGAGTACGACCGGCTGCTGCCGCGAGCGCGCACCGCACCGTGCAGCCGCCTGCAGCGGCATCAAAGCCAATACTCGCCCATTCGGGCCAACGCCTCCAACAGGCGCAGCTGAAGCCCTCGCGCCTGCCAATGCTCGAGTGTGATCGGCTCCGATGCAGCAAGATCCTTGTCGAACATCGATTGCAGCTGAGCGCCGAACTCCGTTCCCAACACGACGGCGTTCAACTCATGGTTGTGTACAAAGCTGCGCCAGTCAAGGTTGGTCGAACCGACGGTGGCCCATACGCCATCCACCAGCGCGGTCTTGGAGTGCAGGATGACCCCGCGCCGTTCGTAAATCTTCACGCCGGCTCGCAGCAACTGGGCGTAGTAGCCGCGGCCGGCGTGGAATACCAGCCACGAGTCCGTCTGGCTGGGCAGGATCAAGCTCACCTCGACGCCACGGCGAACAGCTGCCTCGAGTGCAGCGAGCAACTGCGGGTCGGGTACGAAATAGGCGTTGGTCAGACGCACACTCGTTTCGGCGCTTCCTATGGCCGATAGCAGCGTGGCGTAGATCAGACTGTAGGGATCTTCGGGCGAGCTGCCGATTGCACGCACCACCGCGCGCCCGGCCTTCTCGAGCGGGGGAAAGTAGTTGCTGGGCGGCAGCGGCTCGCCCCTCTGACCGGCCCACGCCGCAAGGAACAGCTTTTGCAACTGCGCCACCACCGGACCCCGCAATTGAAGGTCGGTGTCGCGCCAGGCCAGGCTGTCGTCGGA
>JBBQMM010000072.1:0-12632 GCA_038328935.1 Burkholderiales bacterium | reverse complement strand
TCGGCGGCACCCAGACACTCATCAACAACGGCACCGTGAACGCCAGCGTCAGCGGCGGCACCATCAGCTTCACGGATTCGGCGTTGGTCAACAACGGCCTGGTGCGGGCTTCGGCCGGCACCCTGAACGTGGGCGTGGCGCTGTCGGGCACGGGCACGCTGCAGGTCGACAGCACCGGCATCATGAACCTGGCCAACGGCGCCAAGACCCAAGGCCAACTGCTGATGGGCGCGGCGGGCGCGGCGCTGAACCTGGGTACCGGCAACCTGACCATCACCGGCGATTACACCAACGCAGGTGCCGGCACTGGCAACAGTTTCAACCGCCGCGCTGGCGTATCCGGCACCGGCCAGATCGTCGCCGGCGCCAACGCTGCGCAGGCCATCACCGGGGCTGGCGTCAGCAACGGCAACAGCGCCAACGCCACGCTCACGCTCGGAAACTTGCGGGTGGGCGCCAACACCGTCAACTACCAGGTGGCCAACACGGGCGCCACTGGCCCGACGCTGCGGGGTGCCATCCAGACCAACGTCAATGGCGCCAACCTCAGCGATGCGCGCCTGAGCGGCAGCGGCGTCACGCCTTCGCTGTACAGCGCTGGTGCGCCAGGCGCGAACGGCGGCAACCTGGCGGTGGTGTTCACGGCCGCCAATGCCGGCGCCCTGGCGCCGCTGCTGGGCCAGGTGCTGAACCTGCGCAGCAACTTCGAGAACATCGCCGACCAGAAACTCAACATCGTGCTGGCCGGTGGCGCTGCCGCCTACAACGCGGCGGTGGGCGCGGCCACGCCGACGCCGGTGCTGCTGGGCAACCAGCGGGTGGGCGGCAGCGGCTCGGTGCAGCTGAACGTCAGCAACACCGCGGCTGCGGGCGCCTTCAGCGAAGACCTGCGCGCCACGTTCGGCGCCAGCACCGGCGCGGCCACCAACAACGGCGGCAGCATCAACGCACTGTTGGCCGGGGCCAGCAATGGCGGCGCCATGGCGGTGGGCGTGAACACCCTCACCGCAGGCGCCAAGGCCGGCACCGTGACGCTGAACTACGAGACCACCGGCACCGTGAACGGCGTCAGCAACGGGCTGGCGCTGGCGGGTGCCAATGCGCCACAGGTTATCAACGTCAGCGGTAATGTCTACCTGCTGGCGGCCGGTGCGCTGCAGACCCCGGCGCTGAACTTCGGCACCCTGCAGGTGGGCCAGACCGTGAGCCAGAACCTGGTGGTGCGCAACACCGCCAACGGCGCTGCCGGCTTTGTCGAAGACCTCAATGTGGCCTTCGGTGCTTCCGGCAACGGCCAGATCACCGGCAACGGTGCGCTGAACGGCATCGTGGCCGGCGCCAACAGCTCGGTCGCCAACGGCCTCATGAGCGTCTCGGTAACCGGCGCTGCGGCCGGGGCTTTGAACAGCTCGATCGCGGTGAACTACACCAGCGCCGGCGCGGTGGGGGGTGTCAGCAACGGCCTGGGTGTGTTGGCAGTCGGCAGCGAAAACTACGGTGTCAACGGCCTCATCCAGGCTGGCGCCAACGTCATCAACCAGGCCAGTCCGCTGCTCAACAACCCGAGCATCAACCTGGGTGCGGTGCGCGTGGGCGCCGCCGCGCCCTCGGGCTTCGTCAGCATCACCAACGTGGCCACGGCGGCTCCGCAGGCAGCCCTGAACGCCAGCATCGCACCCGCCAGTGGGCCCGTCACCGCCAGCGGCAGCTTCAACCTGCTGAACCCGGGCGCCACCGACAACAGCAGCCTGCAAGTGGCGTTGAACACCGCCACCGCCGGCAACTACACCGGCGCCAACGCGGGCAAGGCCACCGTCAGCCTGGTCTCTGACGCCAACAACGTGGGCAATTGCGCGCCGAACTGCCAGCTCAATCTGGCCTCGCAGCAGGTCACTGTCGAAGGCAAGGTGTACACGGCTGCGGTGGGCTCGTCGTCCACGGCAGGCTTGAACTTCGGCATCGTGCGCGTCGGCGACACCGTCAATGCGCGCAACATCGTCGTCGACAACGGCGCTGCGCTGAGCGGCCTGAACGACACCCTGCGCGCCAACCTCAGCGGCATCGGCGGACCTTTCGGTGGCGCCGGTACGGTGGGTGGCGTGGGCGCGGGCGCCAGCGGCAACATCGGCGTGACCTTGAACACGGCCAGCAACGGTGTCTTCAGCCAGAACGGCAGCGTCAGCTTCCTGAGCCAGAACCCTGATATGGCCGACATCAGTGCCGGTGGCGACCACGCGGTGCTGATCCAGGCCCAGGTCAACGCACTGGCTTACGCGCAGATCAACCTGCGCGGCGGCCAGGGCAGCCTGTCGATGGTGGGTGAAACCTTCACGCTGGACTTCGGCACGCTGACCGATGGCACCATGGTGAGCAGCCTGCTCGACATCTCCAACCAAGTGGTGGGGCCGGCTGATGAACTCAACGGCGCCTTCAATCTGGCCGGTGCCGCGGGGTTGTCGCTGGGTAACTGGAACGCGTTCACGGGCTTGATGGCGGGTGCCGACACCGACGACATGTCGCTGGCCTTCACCGCCAGCGGCGTGGGCCTGTTCGAGCGCCAGATCGCCTTCATCGGCACCAGCACCAATGCCAGCGACCCCGTCGGTCTGGCGGTGTTGCGCAACCTGGTGATTCGCGCCAACGTGGCCGCCAGCGGTGGCACCGTACCCGAGCCGGGCACGATGGCACTGGTGCTGGCAGCGGCTGCGGCAGCGCTGCTGTCGCGCCGCCGCACCGTGGTGCGGGTTTGATCGGCCCGTCGGGAGCGCTGTCGATGAGCCGCATGCAATGGTGGGTCGTCAGCGCGCTGGCGGGTCTGGCCCTGCTGCTGATGGCGTCCAGCCTGACGCTGGGCGCGCTGAACCGCAGCCTGCAAGCCGAGGTGGGCGTGCGCCAGCAGTACGTGCAGCAGTCGCTGCAGCTCGAAACGCTGTACCGCGAGATCATCCGTGCGCTGGCCGAGCTGGGCGCGCGCAACAACGACGACAAGCTGCGCGAGATGCTGCAGCGCCACGGCATCACCTACAACGCTGCGCCTGCGGCAGCAGCGGGGGCAGCGGGGGCAGCCGCGCCTGCACCCGCTGCGCCAGGGCGCAAGTGAGGGCGGCGCGATGAACCCACCCGGTGTTTTCAAGCTGCCGGCCCACCGCACAGATCACGGCACGGCTTCAGGCATGGCCCAAGCGGCGGACGAGCACCAGCACACCTTGCCACAGGACGATGGCGCCCGTGCAGTCACCGGCGCGGGCGTGCATGCTGACGGCGCCTCGGGCGCGCATGGTGGCGGCGCCGTTGGTGCGCATGCTGGCGGCGCCGTTGGCGCGCATGCTGAAGGCGCCGTTGGCGCCCGGACCGCCGGCAGACCGGCCGCGCGCAGCGCAGCCGATCAAGCCACGCGCACCGCCTTCGTGCCACTGCTGTTGATGGCGCTGGCTCTGTTCGGCTGGTTCGGTGCCCAGCTGTATGACGCCTACCAGCAGCGCCAGACCCTGCTGGCAGCCCATGGGTCGCAGCAGCAGACGGTGGACAACGCCGGCAAGCTGAGGCAGCTCCTCGACGCATTGGCAGCCGACACGCAGCGCCTGGCCGACACGGGCAACGCCAACGCAGCGCTCTTGGTCACCGAGCTGCGCAAGCGGGGCATCACCATCACGGTGCCGGGCGCTGCTGCTACCGCTCCCGAGACCGCAGTCCAACCCCAGCGTTGAGAGTGCCTGCAGCGCCCGGGGCGGCGGTTAATGCGCGGCTACCAGCGGCGCCTGGAAGAGAAGCCCGGAAGCGGGGCCCCGAAGCGAGGTTCAGGAGCGAGGTTCAGGAGCGAGGTTCAGAAGCGAGGCCTGGAAGCGAGGCCTGGAAGCGAGGCCTGCAAGCTGGGCCTGCAAGCTGGGCCTGGAAGCGAGGGCTGCAACGGAAACCCGAAACAGAGGCCCGGAACAGAGGCCCGGACGCGGCGCAGCCGGGAGGCGACTGCAGCAAGCGACGCTCAAAGGATGTAGCGCGACAGGTCCTCGTTGCGGGCCAGTTCGCCCAGCCGCGCATTCACCTCGTCGGCGCCGAACACCACCGTCTGGCCGCTGCGGTTGGGCGCGTCGAAGCTGATTTCGTCCAGCAGCCGCTCCATCACGGTGGCCAGGCGACGGGCGCCGATGTTTTCGGTGCGCTCGTTGACGTCGAAGGCGATCTGCGCCAGCGTGCGCACGCCTTCGGGCGTGATCTGCAAGGCCACGCCTTCGGTGGCCAGCAAGGCCTGGTACTGTTTGACCAAGCTCGCGTGCGTGCTGGTCAGGATGGCCTCGAAGTCGTGCACGCTCAGCGACGACAGTTCCACGCGGATGGGGAATCGCCCCTGCAGTTCCGGGATCAGGTCGCTGGGCTTGGCCAGGTGAAAAGCGCCGCTGGCGATGAACAGCATGTGGTCGGTCTTCACGACGCCGTACTTGGTGCTGACCGACGTGCCTTCCACCAGCGGCAACAGGTCGCGCTGCACGCCCTGACGCGAGACTTCGGCGCCGCCTTGTTCGCTGCCACCGCGTGAGGCGACCTTGTCGATTTCGTCGATGAAGACGATGCCATTGCCTTCGGCGTTGGCCACCGCCGCGGCGCGCACCTCGTCTTCGTTCAGCAGCTTGCCGGCCTCTTCGTCCACCAGCATCGGCAGCGCCTGCGCAATGCTCATGCGGCGGCTCTTGCGCTTGCCGGCGTTGGCCTGCGCGAACAGGCCCTTCAGCTGCTCGGCCATCTCTTCCATGCCCGGCAGGCCTTGCGGCCCCAGCACTTCCAGCGTGGCCTTGGGCTCGGCCAGGTCGATGTCGATCTCCTTGTCGTTCAGCGTGCCCTCGCGCAGGCGCTTGCGCAGCACCTGGCGCGCCGTGCTCTCGGCAGCAGGCGGCTGCTCGACGCCGAAGCCCACGTTGCTGCTGCGCGCCGGGGGCACCAGCGCGTCGAGCACGCGCTCTTCGGCGGCGTCCTGGGCGGCGGCGCGTTTGCTGCGCATCAGGCGGTCGCGCTCTTGCTTGACGGCCACTTCCATCAGGTCGCGCACGATGGTGTCGACGTCGCGCCCCACGTAGCCCACTTCGGTGAACTTGGTGGCCTCCACCTTGATGAACGGTGCGTCGGCCAGCCGTGCCAGGCGGCGCGCGATCTCGGTCTTGCCCACGCCGGTGGGCCCGATCATCAGGATGTTCTTGGGTGTGATCTCGCCGCGCAGCTTTTCGTCCACCTGCTGGCGCCGCCAGCGGTTGCGCAAGGCAATGGCCACCGCCCGCTTGGCCGCTTGCTGGCCCACGATGTGGCGGTCGAGTTCGCTGACGATTTCTTGCGGGGTCATGGACATGGTGGTGTGGGATTTGGAGACTGGCAAAGCGCGCTTCAGGGCAGCCGGCCCGGACAGCCCGGCGCAACCATCCGGCGCACCCGCCCGGCGCGCCACCCCGGCACTAGCCCAGCGTCTCGATGGTGTGGTTCTGGTTGGTGTAGATGCACAGATCGCCGGCGATTTCCAGCGCGCGCTTGACGATGTCGGCGGGGGCCATCTCGGTGTGCTGCAGCAGCGCGCTGGCGGCGGCCTGCGCATACGCGCCGCCAGAGCCGATGGCGACGATGCCGCGCTCGGGCTCCAGCACATCGCCATTGCCGGTGATGATCAGGGAGCAGCTGGCATCGGCCACCGCCAGCATCGCCTCCAGGCGACGCAGCACGCGGTCGGTGCGCCAGTCCTTCGTCAACTCGATGGCAGCGCGTTGCAGGTGGCCCTGGTGCTTTTCCAGCTTGGCCTCGAAGCGTTCAAAGAGCGTGAAGGCATCGGCGGTGGCGCCGGCAAAACCGGCCAGCACCTGGTCGCGGTGCAGGCGCCGCACCTTGCGCGCGCTGGACTTGACCACGATGTGGCCGAGCGTGACCTGGCCGTCGCCGCCCAGGGCCACTTGCGCGCCGCGTCGCACGCTCAGGATGGTGGTGCCGTGATAGGTGTCCATGAGCAGGCTCAGTTGGGGTCGAAGGCAAGAATTGCAACCGTAGCGACTCGCCTCGGCTCCCTTTCCCTGGTGGGAAGGGTGAGTAAGACCCGGGCGCCAGGGCCGCTACCGTTCAGACCTTGCGCACCTGCACCTTGGCGTGCTCGTTGATGCCCATGGCACCGAAGAACAGGGCCACCAGGCGGTGCGTGTCCACCAGATGCACGGCACGGTTTTCCTGCCTGCGCGACAGCACCCAGTTCAGCAGATCGCCGGCGGCGATGAAGTCGACGCGGATCAGGCGCAGGCACGAGACGCTGACCACCTGGGCCTTGCCCAGCGCCGCTTCCATCTTGCCCAGCGTGCTGCTGATGTCGCCCACCAGCTGGCCCGACAGCTCGACGCTGGCGGTTTCGATGCCCGTGACGGCGTCTTCGGAAAGTGCACTTTCCATGAAGTTGCTCGACATCTCGCTCACCGCCGACAGCGCCGGTGAGCGTGTGCTCAGCCCGTCTTCGCTCACCTGCACCTTGCAGCGCGCGGTTTCCCAGGATGGCGGGCTGACCTCATAGGTGATGCAGTAGTCGATGGCCGCTTCGTCGAACTGGTCGGGGCGGTTGACGAGGCGCAACGCGTCCATGCGGGTGAGCCAGAACACCGGGTCGGCATCGCGCATGCCGGTGGGCGCGGCTTCCTGCAACAGCCGCAGCAGGCGCTCGCCGCTGTTCCAGCGCATCTCGATCATCTGCCCCGACCACAGGCGAAACAGGGTCGACAGCTGCATCGCGGCCTCGGGGTCTACGGTTTGCAGCGCGCCCCAGTCCAGCACCCAGGGCAGGGGCATCTGCAGCGTTTGCGAGCGCAACCTCGCCACGGCCTCGATGTCCAGCTGCTGGGGGCACAGCCAGCCCACCCCCAAACCGGCTGAAGTCGAAAATTTGCTGGTGATGTTCGGCACTTCGGCAGCGGCGGCTTCGGCCACCATCTGAGGCAGCGAGTACCACTGCGGCGCCGACCAGCCGAAGCGCTGCGCGTAGTCCACAGCCAGGCTCTCGAAGCTTTGCTGCTGCCCGGTGGCGCGGTACAGGTCGAACAGCACCAGCCACGTCTCGGCATGCTGGCTGCGCGCGCCGCCTACGTCGGTGATGCGCCGCAACGACTCTTCGCACGGGCCGAAGTCGGCATTGGCAAACGCAATCACGGCTTCGTCGAGTTCGGGGTCGTGCACCACCTCGCTGACTTCGACGGCCGCCGCGCGACCCGGCGAGCCTGCGCTGCCTTGGCCGGACCCTGCGCCTTCAAAGGAAATGGTGGCCATTGGCGCCAGTGGTGGCAGACCGGCACCCATGTGCACGGGCGCCGACGAAGCGGACGAGGTGTGCGGTGCCGGTGCCACGCGCCGTTCCATCAACGGTGGCAACGCCGGCAGTCCGGGGTCTTCGTCAAAGCCGCTGAAGCCGGCGCCGGTGGGGCTGCCCGGCTTGGGCACTTCACGGTTGAGCACCGCCGGCGCCGTGGGCTGCGCTGCCCTGGGGGCCGGGTAGCTGGCGCCGTAGCCGCTGAGCTGTGGGCCCACTTGGGGCGACGGCCGGCCGCGCTGGCCCAGGAAGCCCGGCTCACCGGCCATCTGCTGCTCGATTTCGTCGATCTTGGCCTTCACGCCGGTGGGGCTGGGCACCGGCCCATCGGGCAAACGGGGCTCCGAGTCGTCCAGCCTGGACGAGGTGCCCAGCGCTGCCAGCTGGTCGGGTGACAGGCCTTCGCGCCGCACACGTCGCAGCACATCGAACTCGCGCTTGCGCACGAAGTCGTTGCGCCGCTTGCGTTCGATCATCGCCTTGAGCTCGGACTTCTCGAGCTCCAGTTCCTTGTTGTCCTCAGGCCGCGTGCTGAGCTCGTTCCAGTCGGTGGCGGGGTTCGCGACGAACCTCACCACCTTCTTGAAAAAGCTCTCGTTCTCGGCCATGTGTGGAATGGTAAACCCCGGTCCTGCCGTCATGCCGACCCTTGGGAGAGGGCCGGCCGAACCTGGAACGTTCAGTTACCAAACATTTTCTGCTTCATCTCTCGCCGTTGCTGCGCTTCCAGCGACAGCGTGGCAGTGGGCCGCGCCAGCAGGCGGGGCAGGCCGATCGGCTCGCCGGTCTCGTCGCAGTAGCCGTATTCGCCGGTGTCGAGCAGCGCGATGGCTTGCGCCACCTTCTTCAACAGCTTGCGCTCACGGTCGCGGGTGCGCAGCTCCAGCGCATGCTCTTCCTCGATCGTGGCGCGGTCGGCCGGGTCGGGCACGATGGTGGTGTCTTCGCGCAGGTGCTCGGTGGTCTCGCCCGCGTTGGACAGCAGGTCGTCACGATGCTTCTGCAGTTGCGCACGAAAGTAGTCGATCTGCTTCTCGTTCATGTATTCCGACTCCGGCATCGCCAGCAGTTCGGCTTCGGTCAGGTCACGGCCGGCCTTGGCTTTCCACGCGTTGGCGAGCTTGGGGTCGATCTTCAGGGCGGGTCTGGGGAACTCGGCTGTTTCTGCCATGGATCGGGTTGCGGGTTTCGCGGCAGGCGCGAAGCGGTCTGTGAACCGGTTATTGATCGGCAGCGGTGCCGGTTTGGGTTGCACCATGGCTGCTGGCGGGGTCTTTGACTTGGAGCTGGACCTGGGGGCTGGCGCTGCTGCTGGCGGGGTGGCAGGGGTCTTGGCTGCGGCGGTTGTGGCGGTTGCGGCGGTTTTAAGGGTCGATGCGGGGGCTGCTGCGGGGGCCGCGTGGGCAGTGGCGTCGACCTGGGCCTGCGCAGCGGCTGCAGTTGCGGAAGACTTCGAGGCTGACTTCTTATCGGCAGCAGCGGAGGCTGTTGCAGGTGCAGCTGCAGGGGCAGCAACGGCGGGTTTGGAATTCACTGTGGTTTTGGAGCCGGTCAAAGGCTTGGCAGCCGGTGTTGCTGTCGATGAGACTGCAGGCCTAGCCGCCGCGGTTGCAACCGGCTTGGAGAGGGGTTTCTGATCGGCCTTGGCAGCTGATTTCGCCGCCGGCTTCGTTGCCGCATTCTTTGCGACTGGCTTGCCAATCGGCTTGGCAGCCGGCTTGGCAACCGGCTTGGGTGACGCTGTTTTCACGGGCAACTTTTTCGCGGCAACGGGAGCTGTCTTGACAGACTTCGCCGGAGGTGCCTTCTTGGCGGCCGCGCTTTCGGCTGCGCTCTTTGCCGTGCTTTTGGCCGTGCTTTTGGCCGTGCTTGTGGCCGCGCTTTTGACCGCGCTTTTGACCGGTAGCTTGCTCACTGAAAGACCTCCTCCCCGGCGGGGGACACGGGTTTGTGATGGCGGGCCCGGTTCCAAGCTCCGAGGACTTTGAAGGTTCGGAGCTGGTGGCGCCAGGCTCAGCTTTGTCGCTGCATGTATCTCGGCCGGCCCAGCGGCCCCGACCTCAAAGGCGCGCGAATTGTAGCCACGGCCCGGGGTGCTTTTTCTTGCCTTTCGCGCCCTGGCGTCAAACCAGGCACTGTTCCAGCCCTTGCAGCAAGATCTCCTTGGGCAGGTCGATGCCGATGAACACCATCTTGCTGCCTTTTTCTTCGCCAGCGGCCCATTTCGGGCCCAGATCGCTGCCCATCAGCTGGTGCACGCCCTGGAAGATCACCTTGCGCTCGCTGCCCTTCATGTGCAGCACGCCTTTATAGCGCAGCAGCTTGGGCCCATACACCTGCACGATGGCGCCGAGAAAGTCCTCCAGCTTGGCCGGGTTGAAGGCCTTCTTGCTGCGAAAGACGAACGACTTCACATCGTCGTCGTGGGCATGGTGGTGCGGGTGGTCGCAGTCTTCGCCGTCTTCATGGTCGTGGTCATGGTGGTGGTCATGGCCATGGCTGCCGTCAGTGGTCAGGAACTCGGGGTCGACCTCGAGCTTGGCGTTCAGGTTGAAGCCCTTGAGGTCGAACACCTCGGAAATGGGGACTTCGCCAAAGTGCACCTTGCGCTGCGGCGCACGCGGGTTCATGTGCTTGATGCGGTGCATCAGCGCCTGCACGTCGGCGTCGGACACGAGGTCGCTCTTGCTGATGAAGATCTGGTCGGCAAAGCCGATCTGGCGGCGCGCTTCCTGGCGTTCGTCCAGCGTGGTTTGGGCGTGTTTGGCATCCACCAGCGTCAGCACGCTGTCCAGCAGGTAGCTTTCGGCGATCTCGTCGTCCATGAAGAAGGTCTGCGCCACCGGGCCGGGGTCGGCCACGCCGGTGGTCTCGATGACCACGCGGTCGAAGTGCAGTTCGCCCTTGCGGCGCTTGGCCGCCAGCTCCGCCAGTGTGGTGCGCAGGTCCTCGCGGATGGTGCAGCACACGCAGCCGTTGTTCATCTGGATGATCTGCTCGCTGGTGTCGGAGACCAGGATCTCGTTGTCGATGTTCTCTTCGCCGAACTCGTTTTCGATGACGGCAATCTTCTGGCCGTGGGCTTCCGACAGCACGCGCTTGAGCAGCGTCGTCTTGCCCGCGCCCAGGAAGCCGGTCAGGATGGTGGCGGGAATCAGTCCGCCTGTTGCGGCGGTGGGGGGTGTCGAGTCAGTGTTCATGGGGCAGCCCAGGTTTGCAAGCGCGGCAGCAGCGCGCGGTAAGGTGCCAGCAGCACGGCGGCCATCAAGGCCTTGACGGCCAGGTCGCCGGCGGCCAACGTCAACCAGTTCAGGTCTGAACCGGCAAATGCGAGGAAGAAGAAGACGGCGGTGTCCACTGTGCTGGCCACCAGCGAACCGATGAGCGGCGCCTTCCACCAGGTGCCGGCGCGCCAGCGGTTGAACACCGCCACGTCCATCAGCTGCGAGAACAGGAACGCCACCCCCGAGGCCACGGCGATGCGCCACGGGGCGAGCAGCAGCGAGACCAGCACTGCAATGGCAAAACCGACCCCGGCCACGCGTCGCGCAGCCACCGGGCCCAGCGCACGGTTGGTCAGATCGCTGACCAGAAACACCAGCGGGTAGCTGAAGGCGCCCCAGGTGAGCCAGTCGTTGATGGGATGCTGCACCAGAACGTTGGACAGCACGATGACGGCTGCCATGGCGGCGATGGGTGCGGACAGATGGCGCCAGGCTGGAGGGTGGTTGGACATGGGCGGTGCTGGGGCCGAATGGGGCTCTGGATGGGGCTCTGGATGGGGCTCTGGATGGGGTCCGGGGCTCGGCCTGAGGTCCGAAGGGGCGTGATTGTCGCCGTTTGTGTCGACCCGCGGGCGGCTCGGTTATTCTTGATCCTTATTTACTGCCGGCACCGCCCACGTGTCTGAACCTGCGTCTCATCGACCCGCGCGCGCTGCGCCGGGCGCCAGCACCGAGCGCCGCACCCTCTTCGAGCGCCTGGTGGAATTCATATCCCCGGGCCCCGACAGCAAGGCCGAGTTGATACGCACGCTGGCCGACGCCGAGTTGCGCGAACTGATCGAGCCCGAGTCGCGCCTGATGCTGGAAGGCGTGCTGCGCATGGCCGACATGTCGGCTGGCGACGTGATGGTGCCGGCCACGCGCATGGACCTGCTGGACATCGAGGCCGACTACGACACCCTGCTGGGCCTGGTGATCGACACCGCGCATTCGCGCTTTCCGGTTTTCGAAGGCAAGCATGAAAACGTGATCGGCATCCTGATGGCCAAGGACCTGCTGAAGCTGCAGCGCTCGCCCGAGCTGAACCTGCGCACCTTGCTGCGCCCGGCGGTGTTCGTGCCTGAAAGCAAGCGGCTGAACGAATTGCTGCGCGACTTCCGCTCCAACCGCAACCACCTGGCCATCGTGATCGACGAGTTCGGCAACACGGCAGGCCTGATCACCATCGAAGACGTGCTGGAGGAAATCGTCGGCGAGATCGAAGACGAGTTCGACGAGCAGGAACAGGAAAACGGCATCTACACGCTGGCCGATGGCAGCCAGCGGGTGGCTGGCGACGTGTCGATCGTCGCCGTCAACGAGGCCTTTGCCACGCGCTTCTCGGAAGAAGATTTCGAAACCATCGGCGGCCTGCTGGCGCATGAACTGGGCCGCGTGCCGCGCCGCGGCGAGGCCGTCACGCTGGGGGGCCTGGTGTTCACGGTGATGATCACGCGCGGCGGCGCCGTGCGCTGGTTCCGGGTCGTGCGCGACACCACGCCGCCTGAACCCGTTGAAGGCGACGTGGACTGATGTTCGCAGGCCTCGCCAGCGGCGGCCCGGCGCTGCCCGGCTGGCTGCTGGCTGCCGCGTTGCTGGGTGCCGTGCAGACCGTGTCTTATGTGCACACGGCCTGGTGGCCGCTGCCGCTGCTGACGATGGCGTTGCTGTTGGTCGGCCTGAACGCAGCCAGCCCGGGCCGCGCCGCGGCGCTGGGCTGGGCCTACGGCGTGGGTTGGCTGGCGGCCGGGGTGTGGTGGCTCTTCATCAGCCTGCACCGCTATGGGGGGCTGCCGGCACCGCTGGCCGTTGCCGCGGTGCTGATGCTGTCGGCCTTGTTGTCGCTGTATGTGGCTGCAGCCGCAGCAGCCTACGCGCGCTGGCGCCGTGGGGGTGTCGCTGACGCGCTGTTGTGGGCTGCGCTGTGGCTGCTGGCCGAGTGGTGCCGCGGTGTGCTGTTCACAGGTTTTCCTTGGGTCGCGCTGGGCTATTCACAGCTCGACGGGCCGCTGGCTGCGCTGGCGCCCTGGCTGGGGGTGTACGGCATGGGCGCCACC
>JBBQMM010000071.1:0-12716 GCA_038328935.1 Burkholderiales bacterium | reverse complement strand
GAGTTCAGCCTGCGTGAACGGGAAGCCCAGGTTCAGCATCTGCACCGTGATGATTCCCCACATGCCCCACACCGCGAAGCCGCACAGCAGTGCCGGCACCGAGATCCAGAGGTTGCGGTAGGCGATTCTCTTGCCGGTGCTGTTCCAGAAGGTCTCGTCTTCGGGGCGCCAGTCGGTGATGTCGGACGCGCTGGACGCAACGGGGACCGCTCTCGCGGTGGGGGTGTTCATGTTGTTTTCTCCTTGTGCCGTGAGCGGGTCAGGTCAACGCGCCAGGGCGCTGGACAGTGGCGAGGCGGGCGCGTTCACACCCATCATTTCGGTCTTGCGCACCTCGGTCCAGTACATCCAGATCAACGACACCCAGACCACGCCGTACATCAACATGAAGGCGCTGGAGCGAATGCCGGTGAGGTCCATCAGTGCACCAAACATGATGGGCAGCACGAAGCCTCCAAGCCCGCCGGCCAAGCCGACGATGCCGCTGACGGTGCCGATGTTGGTGGGGAAGTCGTCGCCGATGTACTTGAAGACACTGGCCTTGCCGAAGGCCCAGGCAATGCCCAGCACGAACATCAGCGCGGTGAACAGGTAGACGTTCAAGCCGATGTGAAAGGTCTTCGGGCCGTTGACGGTGAGCACCGTCATGTCGGTCGGCGGGTAGCTCAGCAGGAACAGGCAGATCCAGCTCACCCACAACACCCACCAGGTGACCTGGTGGGCGCCGTACTTGTCGGACAGGATGCCACCCACGGCGCGCAGCACTCCCCCGGGCAGTGAGAAGCAGGCCGCCAACAGCGCGGCGGTCTGGATCGACAGGCCGAACTCGCCCACGTAGTACTGCACCATCCACAGCGCCAGTGCCACGTAGCCGCCGAACACGATGCTGTAGTACTGACAGTACTTCAACACCTTGGGGTCCTTCAGCATCTTGAGTTGGTCGCGGAACCGGGTGTGGGATGGCACCAGATGCCGGGGGTCGCTGCTGCTGCCGAACCAGAACAGGATGGCGGCACCCAGCATGACCGCGGCATAGACCTGCGGCACCAGTGTCCAGCCGCCCACCAGCAACAGCGCCGGCGCAACGAACTTGTTGACCGCAGAACCGGAGTTGCCCGCGCCGTAGACACCCATTGCCATGCCCTGGCGATTGCGGGGAAACCAGCGCGCGACATACGGTGTGCCGACCGAAAATGAACCGCCCGCCAAGCCGACAAACAGGCCGATGACCAGGAAGTGCCAATAGGCCGTGGCGTAGGACATCAGCCAGATCGCCGGCACCGTGGTCGCCATCAGGATCGTCATCACGATGCGGCCGCCGTACTTGTCAGTCCAGATGCCCAGTGGCACGCGGATCAGCGACCCGGTGAGCACGGGCGTGGCGGTGAGCAGGCCGAACTCGGTGGCGTTCAGGCCCAGCGTCTTCTTCAGCGGAATGCCGATGACGCCGAACATCATCCAGACCATGAAGCACACGGTGAAGGCCAGCGTGCTGACGATCAGCACCGACCAGGCTTGGCGCGGGATGGGGGCTGGGGCGGGGGCGGGTGAACTGGGCATGAATCGATCTCGTCTTGTGATTGACGAGACTGTCCGGCAGCAGGCCCGCGCCGAACATCCCTCCAGCGGCCAGGTCCAGCCCTGCAGAAGAACGATGGGCCTGCGCTGGCGCATAGTTCCAAAGGACTACCCGCATCGCCCCGCAATAGCAGCAGCGTGCTGTGCGCGAGGTGTCGAACAAAGGTCGCTGGAGGTAGACCGGCCAAGGGCTGACGGGCAATGGGCTGCTGCCCGGCCACAATCGGCTGGCGCAAGCGACCGCTCGCTTGCCGACCACCCCTGTCGCAACACGACGCCTTGCGCGTCAGCCTGGAGACTCCTGCAGCATGTTTTCGCATCTCATGATCGGCACCAACAACCTCGACAAGGCCAAGACCTTTTACGACGCTGTGCTGGGCACCCTGGCGGTGCCTGCCGGCTTCGTGGACCGCCATCGCGTCTTCTGGCGCACGCCCACCGGCGTGTTCTCGACCAGCTTGCCGATCAACGGCCAGCCCGCCTCGGTGGGCAACGGCAGCACCGTGGGCTTTGCCTGCCAGTCGACCGAACAGGTCGACGCCTGGCACGCCGCCGGTGTGGCGCACGGTGGCAGCACTTGCGAAGACCCACCCGGCGTGCGCGAAGGCGCCAGTGGCCGCATGTACCTGGCCTATTTGCGCGACCCCGACGGCAACAAGATCTGCGCCCTGTACCGCTTGCCCAAGGCCTGACGGAAATTCCGCCGCGCACCGCGCCCGCGCGCCGGGGCCGCCTACAACAGCCCCGGCAGCGTGGTCAGCACACTGCCCGGCGCCCCCCGCTGCAGGGCTACTGGATGAGGCCGTTCTTCAGCGCGTAGTAAGTCAGGTCGCTGTTGGACGCCAACTTCAGCTTCTCCATCACGCGCGAGCGGTAGGTGCTGACGGTTTTCACGGACAGCGCCATGCCGTCGGCCATGTGGCCGATGGTCTCGCCCTTGGCGAGCCGCAGGAAGACCTGGAATTCGCGTTCCGACAGCTGCTCGTGGGGCAGCAGGGCCTGCGGGTTGTCCAGGCCGTCGGCCAGCAGCTCCCCGACCGCAGCCGTGATGTACTTGCGGCCTCGAAACACGGTGCGGATGGCCTTCACGATCTCTTCAGGGTCGCACTCCTTGTTGAGGTAGCCGCTGGCCCCCTGGCGCAGCAGCGTCGTCGCGTAGTGGGCTTCGGGGTAGCCGCTGAGAATCAGCACCGGCAGCTCAGGCTTGCGGGCCTTGATCGCCGCCAGCGCGTCGACACCGCTCTGGTCGGGCATCGACAGGTCCATCACCATCACGTCGAGGTCACCCTTGCGAACGAGGTCGAGCGCTTCGCGGCCATTGCTGGCCTCGCCGGTGACGCGCAGATCGACCTGCTCGGAAAAGAACTGGCGAAGACCGGCGCGCACGATGGCGTGGTCATCGACGATGGCGACCCGAATCATGCTGTGCCCCCTTGTAAAGCTTGCATTGCAGTGTAAGCGCCCGGGGGATCACCGTCTCTGATCACCGTCTCTGATCACCGTCTCTGGCACGGCATGCGAGGCGGTCTGCGGCTGCAGTCTGCGGCTGCAGTCTGCGGCTTCAGTCTGTGGACCTGGCGCTCTTTGCGTCCAGCGCTGCTGCGCGGGTGCGGTGCGCCGTGGGCTCTGCCCCACAGCCGCCGACTGCGGCGCGGCGCAGGCGCTTCAGCTGCGGATTTCGAGGCGGTTGTCGACCCGCGTCACGCCCTTGATGCCCCAGGCGAGCTGACTGGCTCGGTCCTTGGCCGCGAGATCTGGCGCGCTGCCGCTGAGCGTGACCTCGCCGCCGCGGGTGTCGACGTCGATGCGCAGGGCGCTCAGGCCCGGGTCCTTGGCCAACTCGGCGTTCATCTGGGTCGTGATCGCCGCGTCGCTGGTCTTGGCAGCCATCACGATTGCGGCCTGGTTGACGGCCTCGGCAGCCTTGTCGGCGGCGCTCTCGACGCGAACGGCTGCTTTCTCGGCGCCCGCCTGCAGCGTGGCACTGGCTTGCGCGCCTTCTTTCTTGAGTTCGGCACCGACTTCTACAGCTCGCTGCTCGGTCTTGGCGATGCCGGAGTCCAGCTTCTGACCAACGGTGCGGTTGTCGCCGCGGTCACAGGCTGCCAGCACCACCGTGGCGGCCACAGCGGTCAGCAAGGTCTTGAAGGCGAGATGGGTTGCCATGGTGAGTGTTGTCCTTTGGAGGCTGTGCACTGGCACTGTCTGGAGATGACCGGGACCGGGCCTGGCGGCGACTGATTCCCGTGCAAGATCAGGTTTCAGAATGCGGGGCAGCGCTCCGACTCAGGGAACACCTCCGCGTCAAATACCGGCCACCGTGCCGTCGGATGCCTGAGCATTCGCTACGCGGTGTCCTCGCGAATCGCTGCGGCCTCGTCGGTGTCCTGTGGCGCTGGGTGGTCACGCAACTGGGCGTCGAGCTTGTCGATCAGCAACGCCCAGTCACCGTCTTCGCGCAGCTTGTCGCGCAGAAAGCCGGCCTGCGCGGCAGACCAGATCGGCGCATCGGAGAGGAGGACCTCGGGCGGCAATGGGCGCTGGCCAGTGATGAATCGATCAATTGACGCATCGTCGTCGGGCAACCCGAGTTGCATGAACAAGTCCTGCATTGTGTGATTGGTGCTTTCCATGGCGGGCTCCAAGTGGGGGCTGAATGCAAGCGGTTGCGGTTGCAACCGGCTCGAACGGGCAGACGGCGGCAAGCGCGCAGGCGCTGCATCGGTGACGGTGTCTGGATCGGCGGGTGGCGTGCCGCCGTAGAACCAGCGACTCCACCCCTGCTGGAGAAGTTCAGAGTGGTCCATGCGGGCATCCTCAGTCTTGGTCTGCGGCAGCCGGCGGGGAGCAGTGAGATCTCCCCGCCCACTGGCCGCTTCGAGTGCGCACACACAATGCGCACGGCGAGCGGCCCTTCAGCGCTGCTGCGACGAGCGGCTGCGCGACAGCAGGCTCACCAGCACGGCTGCTGCGGCGCCGACGGCGGCGGCTATCAGGATCGACTTCACCGGCTCGTCCTTGATGTAGCCGACCGTGCGGTCGCCGGCGCGCAGGGCTTGGTCCTGGACTGTGATCTTGGCCTGGCGTGCGGCTTCGATGCCACGGCGCGTCATTTCGTCGAACTGCTCGGCAGCCCGCCTCAGTGCACCGGGGGACCCGTCGCGCAGGTTGCGCGCCTTGTCCTGCAGCGTGTCGAGGGTGCCCTGGGTGATGCGCTGCGCGCTGTCGATCACCGAGTCGGCCTGGTCGGCGGCACGCCGGGTCATGTCGTCGAGGTCGCGCGCGATGTGAGTGGGTTGAAATCTGGTGCTCATGGTCGTTGTTCCGATCAGTGGTGGGTAAGGAGGAAGTGCGGGCGCAGCAAGCCTGGGCCACTGCGCCCGGGTTCAGGACTTGCGTATCAGGCTCATCACGAAGGCGGCGATGGCCATGAACACGAACACGAAGAACAGCACCTTGGCGATGCCGGCGGCGCCAGCGGCGATGCCACCGAAACCGAACAGCGCCGCGATCAGCGCGATGACGAAAAACACGATGGCGTAGTGCAGCATGACGGTCTCCTGGGTTGAGTCGGCGGGTTCATCGGACGACGCAGCGATGGTCCCCGCGCAACTTCCACTTTAGAAGCCGTGTCGGGGGCGCGTCGGCCAGCAGCGGCCGCGTGGCCTTGTGAGACTTGTGGGGGTGTGTCTGTAGGAATCGAACTACGGCGGGGCCGGTGACACCTCGATGGCTTGCGAAGTGTCGAGCGGCACTGTCTGCAGGGGCACGCGTGCCGTGATCAAGGTGCCCCGGCCGGGCGCCGACTGCACCGTCAGCTGCCCTCGCTCGGCCTGGACCCGGTAGCGCATGCCCACCAGGCCGTGGCGGCCGCCGGGCCCGCGCGCGGGGTCGAAGCCAACACCGTCGTCGCGCACGGTGACGCACATGTGCTCGGGTTCTTCGACCAGCGTCACCCACACCGTGCGGGCGCGGGCGTACTTGGCGATATTGGTCAGCGCTTCCTGCACCAGACGGAACGCGGTCAGCTCGGCGGCGGCCGTCACCGTCACCTCGTGCAGGTCGACGTGCACCGGTACGCCCAGTCGTTCAGCGAAATCGACGCACAGTATCTGCAGTGCTGGCGTCAGGCCCAGGGTGCTGAGGGTCGAGGGCCGCAGGTCCTCGATGATGCGGCGCTTCAGCGCAATGCCGCTGTTGAGCGCCTCGCCCAGGTGTGCAATGCGTGGCAGCAGTTCGGGCGCGGCCTGCTGCAGCACAGGGCGCATGCGTGCCACCTCGAGCTTGGCCGAAGTCAGCAGGGCGCCGAGCTCGTCGTGCAGGTCGCGCGCCAGGCGCGACCGCTCGTCCTCGCGCGCGGTCTCCAGGTGGCGGGCCAGGTCGGTGAGCTCCAGCGTGCGGTGGCGCACCTCGCCCTCCAGGCGGTCCCGTTCGTTCTGTATCTCGTGCTGCCGCTGTGCGCGGTGCTCGTCACCCAGGCGGCGTTGTCGCAGGTACATGCCCAGCACCAGCAGGCTCAGCGCGGTCATGCCTGAAACGCCGATGCGGCTGAACTCCAAGGTGTCGAAAACCGACTTCATGCCGGCGTCGACGCGCAGGTCTTCGCGCGCCATCAGCTCGAAGCTGATCTCGCGGATGCTGTCCATGCGCTCGCGGCCAATGCCTGACTGCGTCAGGTCCAGTGCCGCCTGCCGTCGGCCAGCGTCGTGCATGGCCATGACCTCGTTCATCTCGCTGAGCTTGGTGGTGATCTCCTGCTCCAACGCCTTCAACCGCAACTGGCCAGGCTCATCGGCGAGCCGCCCGTAGAGCGTGTTCAGCGTCGCCACGCCGGCTTGCAGCTCTTGACTGCCGTCGCGGTAAGGCGCCAGGTACTCCGGGCTCGATGTCAGCAGGTAGCCGCGATGACCCGACTCGGCATCGGCCATGCGGCGCAGCATCACTGCCAGCTGGAGCCGGACCTTGCTCATCACGACGACGCGATTCATGTGCGCCTGCGCCTGGCGGTAGCCCAGCTCGCTGATGCCCAACATCAGCACCGCCACCAGCACCGCCAGCGGGAATGCGTAAGCGCTGTCGCGCAGCCACTGCGCCCACTGCGCCAACACCAGCGGAAGCGGCCGTCTGCCGGTCATGGCTGCGCGCCGTGAATGCGCCAACTCGGGCGGCGCAGCGAGATCACGGCGTGGCCCCGGCGCGTGGCCGCAACTGCAGCGCCTGACAGCCCGCCTTCTCCTCCGGGCTCGCCTGGCCCGGGTCGAGCAGCGGGATCAGCGCGGCCAGCGGGTTGATCATGGCCAACAGCGCTGCCGGCAGCACGCGGCGCAGCAGCGGGCCCTTCTCGAGCGTGAGCACCGGCGTGGCCAGTGTGCCGCCTATGCGCAGCGGCGTGCGCAAAGTCAGCGGGCTGAAGTCTTTGGGTTCCACCTGGGCCAGCAGATCCAGACGCTCATCGACGAGCGAGAGGCCGCCGCTGAGCCAGAGCAGCGAGTCGCTGGTGTCCACCACCATCACCTGCGGCGTGACGCGGCCATCGCGCACGCGCAGGTCGGCCGCGCCGCAGTTGACTTTGAGCGCATCGTCGCCACGCAGCAGCAAGCCCAGGCCCTGTGCGATATCCAGGCCCGCGGCCTCCACCAGCAAATGCGATACCGTGCCCTGGGTCCACTGCGCCAGCACGCGCCCGTCGGCACTGGCCAGCCACTCGGCGGTGCTGCGGCCACGGCCGGCCAGGGTGGCTCGAACCGCCAGCAAGCCGCTGGCGTAAGGCGGCCGGCCAGCGCGTTGCACCGCGCGAAAGGCCTGCTCGAGACGCGCGCCGCGGAGCTGCAGGTCGGCCGACCAGAGAGCCACCGGCGCGCGCCCGTCCAGGCGCAGCTGGCCGCTGAGCTGGCCCTGGGCGAGGCGGGCGTCCAGCCCCTGTAGACGCAACACGCCCGCGTCCAGCAGCAGGTGCGCACGCAGCGGTGCTGCGGCCTGCAGCCACGGCGTACCGAAGTCCAGCCGCGCGATGTCGATCAGCACGTTGGCGTTCATGGCGCGCAGCGACGGCAGGTCGAAGCGCCGGTCGGGCAACACGCGCCCCGTCGGCGCGACGCGCCGAGCAGCGCTCTGCCCGGGGTCCTTGGCGCCGATCGCGGGGCCCAGGTCCTGCAACTGCAGCACGCTGCCGTGCAGACGGCCGGCCAGCAACGACGGCCCACCCGGCGGCGCATCGAAGCTGAACTCGCCAGCCAGATGGCTGCGGCCGACGGTGGCCTCATCGACCACCGTCAGCCAACGCGTGCCCTGCCGCGTCAGTCTGCCGCGCATCGCGAAACGCGGCGTCGCCGGCAGAGTCAGGCTGAGCGGCGCGCCGACGTCGGCCATCGACGGACCCTGCACCCGGTAGCCGCCGCGCAGGTCGCGCTGGCCCAGCAGGTCGCGCACGGAGCCGTCGAACTCCAGCTTGGCGTTGCCCACCTGCAGATCGAGCATCACCGGCACACCCGGCGCATCGTCGTCGCCAGAGAACCAGGGAAGCGCCGAACCGGTGCGCAGCTGGGCCTGCAGTGGCAACTGGCGCAGCGTGCCACGCGCGCTGGCGTTGAAGCCCGCCGGCCTGTCTGCCGTGCCACTGGCGGCCTCTTGCAGCCCGAAGCGGGCATCGACCGCCAATTGCAGTGGCGCGTCCACGATGCGCGCCGTTCCCTGTTCGACGGACAGGCGACCCACGTTGACGAGTTCGCTCAGCGGCACATCGGCTTTCTTCGCGGGCTGCGCGGGGAGTTGCCAGTTGGCCAGACCTGCCGCATCACGCTGCAGGTTCAGGTCGATGGAGCCGGCCGTGACGGCGCGCAGCAGCAGCGGCTCGCCGTCGCGCCAGCGCAGCAGATCGGCCCAGTCCATCTGCACAGCCACGTCGCTGGCTTCGACCATGGGCGCGCCAGTGAAACCGCTCGGTTGGTCGATGCGCAAGCGTGCGAGCTGCAGGTCCACGCCACCGAGCAAGCGCAGCTTGAAACCGCGCCCAGGTCCGTCAGTCAGCGTGACCTGGCGGCTCAGGCGCTGGCTCAGCCAACGCTCTGCCGGTGCTGCCAGGAACGGCCAACCCGCAGCTTCGCATGCCGCCAGCACCGCCAGCACCAACACGACGAACGCTGCCACAGCGAACAGGCCGCGGCGCCGGAACTGACGCGCACCGGTATCGGGGTTCATGGCCTGAAAGTGGGTCTTGCCGAGCGCGTTCTTCCCCTCTTGACGCCTGCGGTCGTACCGGGAATCACGCCGCCAGCAGATCCGCCATTTCGTCGGCGTGCTCTTCTTCGTCGGCCAGGATGTCTTCAAGCAGGCGGCGCGTCGTGGGGTCTTTGTCACCGACAAGCACGATCATCTGCCGGTAGGCCTCCACCGCCACCCGCTCGGCAACCAGGTTTGCACGCACCATGGCCTTGAGGTCGGAGGAATCGTCGTAGTCGGCATGGCTGCGCTGGAGCAGCGTATCGGGCGAGAAGTCAGGTTCGCCACCGAGCTGCACGATGCGCTCGGCAATGCGGTCGGCGTGCCCGGTTTCCTCTTGCGCGTGGACCATGAACTCATCGGCAATGGCTGGCGATGACAGGCCCTTGGCGGTGAAGTGGTGGCGCTTGTAGCGCAGCACACATACCAGCTCAGTGGCCAGAGAATCGTTGAGCAGTTTCACGATGGCATCGCGCCAGGGGCCGTAGCCGGGGGTCACTGCACCTTCGTCGATGTTGCTCTTGGCGGCTTGGAGCGCCTTCTCGTCGAGCTCCAGCGTTACGTTCTCGTCGGGCCGAAATGCCGCCGAACCGGTTGATTGATCGTTCATGCCTGCTCCTGTTGACTGTTGAGTGGTGCCGTGGGGGTGATCCCGTGGTGCTGGGGCCCGGGGAGAAGCGGCATTCAGACCACTCAGAGCATCAGACCGTCAGGCTGCTCGAACTCTAGGCCGAGGGGTGCGGGTCGGCCGTCGGCTATGGACAGGTTGGGCTGTAGGACATTGCCGCGGGATCGTGCCTGCTGCCAGGTCGGCCCCGGCGCTGATGGCCAGCCCGCGAGAAATGCGCGCAGCACGCCCGGATGAGCCGCAGGAAGCGGGAACGCGCGCCAGGAGCGCGCGTGAAACAGGAAAAAACGCGCGCCAGGGCGCGCGTGAAACAGAAGAACGCGCGCCAGGGCGCGCGTGAAGCGAAAACGCGCGCCGGGGCGCGCGTGGGGCGACCGCGCGCAACGCGTCAGAGGCTTGCGCGGTCGGGTCCGGTTACGGACGCACGGCGATTTCGTTCTTCACGCCCTTCACGCCGTCCACCTTGCGGGCCACTGTCTCGGCAGAGCTGCGTTCAGCGGTGCTCTTGGCGAAGCCCGACAGCATCACGGTGCCGTTCAACGTCTCGACGCTGATGGATGCGGCGTCGACGATCTTGTTGTCGACGAAGCGTGCCTTCACCGCCGTGGTGATGGCGGTGTCGTCCACATAGGCGCCCACCGATTGCTGACCACGCGTGACCGCGCAGCCAGTGATGGTGACGAGAGCAAACGAGGCCATCGCGGCAGCGAACGTGAGGCGGGTGATGTTGATGCGGGCATTGGAAAGCAGGGTGGACGCGGTGCGTGTGTTCATGAGGGTTCTCCTTCGGTTGATGGTCACGAGCAACTGTAGGGAGCGAGCAGCACAGCGCCCATCGGCCTGCGTCGCGTCGCGCTGTAGGACGGCAGGCCGTTGTCGCACTGTGTGGGCAACCGCACCGACTGCGTGCGCATGGCCGCACACGCTCCACCCTTGCAGGGCTGCCGCTTCCCGGTCGGCCCACAACATCAAAGGCTGCCAGTCATGACTATCCACACCTTCACACCCCTTCAGGGCGAACCGCTGCCTTCCATGGGCTGGCTGCAGCACCCGCTGCAACTGGCCCTGGTACTGGTGCTGGCCTCCGCGCTGACAGTCGGGCTGGGTGCCTGCGCCTCGCCACCCATGCCTACCGACCAGATTGCAGTGACCACTGCGGCCATCGCGAACGCCGAAGCCGCCGGCGCGCAGGCAGCGGCAGGAGCAGAAATGGGCATGGCGCGCGACAAGCTGCGCCGCGCCAACCTGGCCGTGGCCGCCAACACGCCGACCGAGGCGCGTCGCCTGGCGCAGCAAGCCCAGCTGGACGCACTGCTGGCCCAGGCCAAGGCCGAAAGCAGCAGGTCGCAGAAAGCGGCTGACGAGGTGCAGGCCGCGAGCCGCGCACTGCGCGAAGAGATGGGCCGCAAGGCGCCCTGACTCCCTGAACACCCATCAATTCCACCCACAGGACAGACCATGAATATCGACACTTCAAAACAGAACCCGCCCCGCTTCCCGGGCCGCAATCGCAGCTTCGCGCTGGCCTTGCTGCCGCTGGCCGTACTGGCAGCTTGCGCCAGCGCGCCCACCCCCAACGCCCGCGTCGAAGAAGCCCGCAACAGCCTGCGGATGGCGCAGGCGGACGTCAAGACGCAGGGCCTGGCCGGTGGCGAACTCCGCCTGGCCACCGAGGCCCTGGCCGCTGCCGATGCCGCCGTGGCGCAGCGTGAAGATACCGCCGCCGTGGACCACCTGGCCTACCTGGCGCAGCAGCGCGTGGCCTTGTTGCAGGAGGCCGGAAACCGCCGCGCGGCCGAAGCGGCGGTGGCCAGTGCAACCAGTGAGCGCGATCAGTTGCGGCTGGCCGCCCGCTCCAGAGAAGTGACGGCCGCGCAGAACACCGCTGCCGCATCGCAACTGGATGCCATGGTGGCACAGCGCAAGGCCGAGTCTGCACAGCGCGATGCACAGTCTGCACAGCGCGATGCACAGACTGCACAGCGCAGTGCAGAAGGGTCGCTGCGCGACAGCATGGCCGCGAAGCGCGAAACTGAACTGGCACAGCAACAGGCCGCGGAGGCCGACCGCCGCGCCGCGGCTCTGCAAACGCAGCTGGCGGCACAACTGAGCGAGATGAATGCCAAGAAGACCGACCGCGGCATGGTGGTGACCATAGGTGACGTGCTTTTCGATACCGGCCAGGCACAGATCAAGAGCGGTGGCCTGCGCAGCATGGACAAGCTGGTCGCTTTCCTGCAAGCCCATCCTGAGCGCCGTGCCGTGATTGAGGGCTTCACCGACAGCGTGGGGTCAGACGACATGAACCAGGCGCTCTCCTCGCGCCGAGCCGATGCCGTGCGTGCCGCGCTGATCGGCATGGGCGTGGCGAGTGACAGGCTCGCCGCGAAGGGCCTCGGCGAAGCTTTCCCGGTGGCCGGCAACGACAGCCCGGGCGGGCGTCAGTTGAACCGCCGCGTGGAGATCGTGTTTTCGGAAGACGGTCGGGAGGTTGCGCCGCGTTGAGTTCCATGACGCGGGCAGCACAGCGTCCGCGGCTGCGCCGTCACCCGATCAAACGCACCACATGACAGCTGGCGGCGGGCAGCGCAGTCCATTCGACTGCCTCACCCACCGCCAGCGGCCGTGCGTCCACAGGCACCTCCCGCAGGGCCTCGTCGACGGCGTCGGTGTCATCAGCGCCACGCAGCAGCACGAACCGCATCACCCGCTCGCCACGCCGAAGCGTGATCTCTGCGTGCGGCCAGTGCGCCGGCAGGCAGGGGTGCAGCGACAACCGCATGGCGCTGAGGCGCAGGCCGAAGATCGATTCCACGGCAGCACGGTGCAGCCACGCAGCGGCGCCTGTGTACCAGCTCCAGCCGCCCCGGCCGGCATGGGGCGCGATGCTGCAAACGTCGCCGGCCACGGCATAGGGTTCGATGCCGTAGACGGGTCCCCACACCGGATGGGCAGCACGGTGCGCCGGGCTCAGCCAGGTGAACCATTGGTAAGGCAGATCACCGGGCGGCGCATGCCCCGCAGCCTGCAGCCGGGCTTGCGCCATCAGCGCCCACACGCCGCCGTGCGTGTACTGGCCGCCGTTTTCGCGCACACCGGGCGGGTAGGCCTGGATGTAGCCCGCGCTGGGCTCGGCATTCACCAGTGGCGGGTGCAGCAGGCGCAGCAAGCCCACGTTGGCGTCAACCAGCTCGGCGCGCGCTGACGCCATGGCCTGGTCTTGACGCGCCCCGTGCGCCTGGCCCGACAGCACCGACCAGGCCTGTGCGATGAGGTCGATGCGGGCTTCGGC
>JBBQMM010000070.1:0-12759 GCA_038328935.1 Burkholderiales bacterium | reverse complement strand
GGACACCTGGGTGTTGGAAGACTGAGGTTCACCAAGGTGGCCCGCATTCACCCGCACCCGCACCCTCACCCGCACCCGCACCCGCACCCTCACCCTCACCCCCCCCCCAACCCTCTCCCTGCCAGGGAGAGAAAGCGAAACCACCGCCGAGGTATTGCCCATGCTCTCAAGAACCGCCGACCACCTCTTCTGGATGGCCCGCTACATGGAGCGGGCCGAAAACACCGCGCGCATGCTGGACGTCAACTACCAGACGTCGCTGCTGCCGCAAAGCGCAGCCGCTGCCGAGCAAGGCTGGCGCGGGCTGCTGTCCATCAGTGAGCTGACCGGGAGTTTTTCGAAGAAGTACAGCCAGGTCAGCCCGCAGTCGGTGATGGACTTCATGGTGGGTGACCAGACCAACCCCAGCAGCATCGTCAGTTGCCTGCATGCAGCGCGCGAAAACGCCCGCGCCGTGCGCGGCGCCCTGACCACCGAGGTCTGGGAAACGCAGAACCAGACCTGGCTGGAATTCAACCGCATGCTGGGCGAAGGCCACTTTCAGCGCGACCCCAGCGCCTTCTTTGAATGGGTGAAGTTTCGCAGCCACCTGAGCCGCGGCGTCACCGTGGGCACGATGCTGCAGGACGAAGCGCTGCACTTCCTGCGCGTGGGCACCTTCCTGGAACGTGCCGACAACACCGCGCGTCTGCTAGACGTCAAATTTCAGGCGCTCGCAGGCAGCGACTACTTCGGCCGCGAGGCCAATAAAGACAACCTCGAAGTCGACTTCTATCACTGGAGCGCCATCCTGCGCTCGGTGTCGGGCTTCGAGATCTATCGCAAGGTCTACCGCAACGTGATCCATCCTGAAAAGGTGGCCGAGCTGCTGATCCTGCGCCCCGACATGCCGCGTTCACTGGCCGCGTGCATGAACGAAGCGGTGGCCAATCTGAAGTTGGTGGCCAACGAACAGAGCAGCGAGACGCTGCGCCGTGCCGGCCGGCTGCAAAGCGACCTGCGCTACGGCCGCATCGATGAAATTCTGGCCACCGGGCTGCACGCCTACCTGACGCAGTTTCTGGACCGCGTGGGCGACCTGGGCGTGGGCATCAGCCGCGACTTCCTGGTGCCGATGGCGGCTTGAAGAACGCTTGCCACACAAGCGATTTGCAACGCCGCAGCGCGCCCAAGTCCGGCGCGCCCAATGCTCGGTTATTGAGGAAAGGGCCCGAAGCTATCGGCTTCCGAGTCAACGCGCTGCGGCTCGCTGGCGCGCCACTGCGGCGCCCAGCTCGATCACCGCCATCGCGTAGTAGCTGCTCCAGTTGTAGCGCGTCACGGTATAGAAGTTCTGCGTGCCGGCCACGTAGGTGCTGGGCGCGTCGCCGTTCTGCAGTTCCACCAAGGCCAGCGGGCCGTTGTGGGCGCGCGCTGAATCGCCCAGCACGGCGCCACGCTGGGCCATCTGCTCGGCACTGAAGCTGGGCACGATATCGGGTGCCAGCAGCGCCGTGCGATCGGTTTCTGCAGCTGGAGGCGTGGCGGAGTAATGGGTGGGCATGCCCTGTTGCCAGCCGAAGCTGGCCAGGTAGTGCGCCACGCTGCCCACCACATCGGCCTTGTTGCCGTGCAGATCGACGCGCCCGTCGCCGTCGAAGTCCAGCGCCCAGCGCGAGATGCTGCTGGGCATGAACTGCGGCAGGCCCTGGGCGCCGGCAAAACTGCCCTTGACGCCGAGTGGGTCGGTCTGCTGCCGGTGGCTCAGCACCAGCCAGGCTTCCAGCTCGGACTTGAAGAACTCGCTGCGGTCGCGCCGGCCGGGCGGAAAATCGAGCGCCAGCGTGGCGAGCGCGTCGATGATGCGGAAGTTGCCCATCACGCGGCCGTAGAAGGTCTCGACGCCCACGATGCCCACCACGATCTCCGGCGGTACGCCCCAGCGCTTTTCGGCCTCGTTCAACCAGGGTTCGGCGGCGCTCCAGAACGCGAGGCCCGCGGCGATGCGTTCAGACTCGATGAAGCGCGCCCGGTAGGCGGCCCAGTTCTTGGCCGTGCCCGCCGGTGGCGGCATGATCAGCTCGCGCACCGCCTGCACGCGGCGCGCCTGGCTCAACTGGTGCAAGACCCAGGCCTGCGGCAGCCCGTTGCGTGCGGCCACGTCGGCCGCGAAGGCACGGACGGCGGGCGTGAGGCCCCAAACCGGTCCGCTGGGCGCGGCGGCAGCAGCGGGTTTGCGACGCTGGGCAGCGGGCGAAGCAGGGCGAGCAACACTGCGAGCGTTCGGGTGAGCGGTCGGGCGGGCGGTCGGGCGAGCGGTCGGGCGAACAGCAGGGCGAACCGCCGGGCGTTCGCTGGCGCGCGCAGCGCCGGTTCTTTGCGCCGCCGCGCCCTGGTCTGGCGCCTTGCGCCCCTCGCGCCCCCCATTGCCCGGCTGCGCCGCCTGTGCAGGCAGCACGCACAGGCTGCTGACCACCAGCGAAACGGTCAGCGCCAGCGCGGCCAACCCGGCCTCGAAGCCGTTGCGCGGTGGGGGGTGCAGGCGGGCGTTGGTCATGGCGCCGATTATCGGGACTGGTGTGTCGGCATCGCTGCGCGATTCAGCAATGCCAGCAGTCAGTGCCCGCAGCCAGTGCCCGAAGCCAGTGCCAGCAGCCGGCACCAGCGGTGACGGCCTGCAGGCTGGCCGCCTGAGCCGCATCGGCTCAGACTTTCAGACTTCCGACGCCGCCTGCGAAGGCGGCTGGCCCAGCGTCTGGTCGCGGCGCAGCGCTTCCAGGTCGGCGGCGGTATCCACATCCAGCACCACGCCGCGGTCGGCAACCTCCAGGCCATAGGCCGGATAGCGGGCGATGATGCGCCGGGCGCCTTCATCACCCTGCAGCTTGACCAGCTCCGAGTAGAGCTCGGCAGCAAAGCCCACCGGATGGCCGCGTCGGCCCTTGTGCTCGGCGTGGACCACCGCGTACTGCTCCAGTGCCGTGGCCACCGCCAGCAGCGTGCCGGGCTGCACCAGCGGCATGTCGCCCGGCAGGATCAGCCAACCCGGCGCACCGGATCGCTCAGCCACGCCGGCGGCGATGGAATCGCCCATGCCGCGCGCAGCGTCCTGGCTGGACAGCACCAGCATGTCCCGGGAAGCCAACTGCCCTGCGATGAGCGGCACCATGGCCGCGGTGGTCACCACCAGCACCGGCAACTGGGTCTGCACCGCGTGGGCCACGGTGGTGCCCAGCACCGTGCTAGCAGCGAAAGTCTGCGCCAACTTGTGCAGCGGGCCGCCGAAGCGGATGCCGCTGCCTGCGGCCAGCACGATGATGGTGGGGCGGTAGCGCATGGGAGTGCGGGGCGGTGTCGGCGCTTGCGTGGTGATGGCGGGAGGAGGGGGTGGAGCTGCAGGGTGGTGCGGTTTGGCGCGCAGGGTCGGTCAGAGAGCTGGGCTGAGCTGCGTGCCGCCCCGGCCCTGCAAACGTATCCAGATGTCTGAACGCGGCGAAAGGATGCGGCCATTGCTGCGCTGCAGTAAGTGGGAGCTTCACTTACGGCCAAATACCTAAGGGATGACCTTGGTGCTGTGACGCAAATGAACGCCCTGCGGCTTCGGCGCAGAGGCTCACGGGCTGCACCTGGCCGGGTCACGCCAGGCAGCCTGGGCCGCGACGTTGAACCGGGCCTGCCTGGGCGAGGTTCCTATACTGCCGGTATGAACATCGCCGATCTGCGCAAGAGCTATGAACGTGACGAACTGGACGAGTCAGCCAGCGCTGCCGACCCGCTGGTGCAGTTCCAGGCCTGGTTGCAACAGGCCTTGAACGCCCAGCTGCCCGAGCCCAATGCCATGACGCTGGCCACCGTGAGCGCTGATGGTCGACCGTCCACCCGCGTGGTGTTGATCAAGGGCTGTGACGAGCAGGGCATCGTCTGGTACACCAACTACGACAGTCGCAAGGGCCGGCAATTGGCCGTCAACCCCTGGGCCGCTCTGCAATTCCATTGGGTCGAGCTCGAACGAGTGGTGCGCATCGAGGGCACCGTAGAGAAGACCAGTGCCGAAGAGTCCGATGCCTACTATCAGACCAGGCCGCTGGATTCGCGGCTCGGCGCCTGGGCGTCGCCGCAGAGCCAGGTCATCCCATCGCGCACGGTGCTCGTCGCGGCGGCGGCCAAGGCGGCCCTGATGCACGCCTTGCACCCGCCACGGCCACCGCACTGGGGCGGCTACCGTCTGCTGCCCCAGGCCTGGGAGTTCTGGCAGGGCCGCAAGAGCCGGCTGCACGACCGGCTGCGCTACCGCCGTGACGACGGTGTCTGGGTGCGCGAGCGCCTGGCCCCTTGAGCGTGTCGTTCCAGCGGCTGCAGCCGCTGTTTGCTGTCCAGTGGCTTCAGCCGCTGTTTGCTGTTCAGCGGCTCCAGCCGCTGCCGGCACGTTGCGCCGTCAGCTCGTCGATGCGGGCCAAAAAACGGTCGAACTGGATCGGCTTGGTCCAGTAGTCGTCGAAGCCCGCGGCCAGTGCGGCCTCGACACTTTCCGGCATCGCATCGGCCGACAGGGCGATGAAGCGGCAAGCCGACAGCGGATGCAACAGGTGCAACTGCCTGAATACCTCATGGCCGGAAATGTCGGGCAGTTGCAGGTCCAGCAGCAACACATCGGGCGCCTCCTGCAGGGCTGCGGCGATGCCGCTGTGGCCATCTTCGGCGCAGCGCAGCCGCACCTGCGGCCGCATCGCCAGCACTTCACGCACCAGGATCAGGTTCACCAGGTTGTCCTCGACACACAAGACGTGCAGGCCCGGGCCGGCCGTTGCTGCTGTTTCGGCCGCTGTCGGCGCCGCTGCCGGTGTCGCTGTCGTGGTCGCCGTCGGTGTCGTTGTTGCCTGGGGCGCGGCCGCTGCGAGGGGCTGCTGGCGTAGCGCGGTCGCGGCCTGTGCTTCGTTGGCCATCGCGCCCGGGGCTGGCGCATCGTCGGCGCGCTGCGCGATCTCGAGCAGGTTGTCGATCAGGGTCAGCAACTGCCGCCCCGCCTGTTCGATCAAGCCCAGGCGCTGCAGCTGCTGGCGTGACATCGGCTGGGCGGGGTCGTCGCGCATCAGCTGGCTGAATCCCAGCACGGCGTTCATGGGCGTGCGCAGCTCGTGGCTCATGCGGGCCATGAAGCTGGACTTGTCACGGCTGGCCTGCTCGGCGCGCATTTTTTCCTGCTGCAGCAGGGCGGCCGTCTTTTGTGCGGTGATATCCAGGTTGATTCCGTACACGCGCACCACGCTGCCGCTGTCGTCGCGCAACGGGCGGCCGTGCGCCAGTATCCAGCGTTCGCTGCCGTCAAGCAGGCGCAGGCGCAGCTCTTCGCGGTAAGGCTCGCCGCTGGCGATGTGCTGCCCCCAGGCGCCCACCAGCACCGCGCGGTCTTCAGGGTGCGTGGTGTCGACCATGATGCGGTCGGGGTGGCGCGGGTCGGCGCTGGTGCAGCTCCGCTGGCGGTACATGGTCTCGTTCCAGTACAGCACATGGCCTTGCAAGTCGCGCTCCCAGATGCCGACGGCGGCGGCTTCGATGGCGAACTTCTCGCGCTGTCTTTCGCGCTGCCTTTCGTGCTGCAACTGCTGGCTGTCGGTGACGTCCATTTCCGTGCCGAAGACGGCGAGCCTGCCGTCCAGCAGCATGCGGTGCGACCAGCTGTGCAGCCAGCGCTCGCGGCCGCCGGTGTCGATGATGCGGTAGCAGATGTCGACCAGTGGCTCCATCCGCAGGTCGGCCATGCGCATGCGCTGACCCACCCATTTGCGGTCTTCGGGATGCACGAACCGGTGCAACCATTGCCCCACGTCCGGCGGCGACTCGCCGCGCTGGCAGCCGTAGATGCGCAGCATCTGTTCGTCGCCTTGCAGGACATAGTGGCCCTGACGGTCCGGCTGGTGGCTCCAGAAGCCCGCTCCCAGCACCTGTGCGGCCAACGCCGTGTGCTCGTGCAGGCGCTGCACCTGTTCGCGTTCGAGCTGCAATTCGGTGACGTCGATGGCGATGCCCGACAGGCACACGGCCACGCCGTCAGCATCGCGTACAGCGACTCGGCGCGTCAGCTGATGGCGCCAGCTGCCGTCGGCAAAACGGTAGCGTGCCAGTTGGTCCACCCCCTCGGGGCCCATCAAGGCCTGACGGTTCGCCTGTTCGAGCAAGGGCGCGTCGTCGGGGTGCGTGAGAGCGCGAAGCTCCTGCAAGCTGATGCCGGCGGTGGTCGGCGCCAGTCCCAGCGCCCTGAAACCGACCGCGTTGTAATGCAGTCGTTGCTGCAGCAGATCCAGGCGCCAGACGATGACGTCGGCCAGTGCCAACGCGCGGTCGAGGAAGTCGGTGTCGCGGCGTTCCTGCGGCGGGAGAGGCATGTTCACTCGGAGCTGCTCGATGATCAACCGTCCCCGGTCGGTGCATCGAGCATCGCATGCGGGCGCTTTCAATGCAAACCCGCCCGCTTCTTGCGTTTTTTGCGCTTGTTGCGCCAGTCGCGTCTGTTGCGCCTGTCAGGCCTGTTGCGCCAGTCGCGTTGGACTCAGCGGTTCAACCCTTGGCGGCGCGCTGATGCACCACCCGCTGCGGAAAGGGGATCTCGACCCCGGCCGCGTTGATCGCCGCCAGCAGCGCCAGGTTGACCGCCGAACGCACGTTCAGCTGGCCGAATTCAGCGTCGGCAATCCAGAACGCCACCGTCAGCTCCAGCCCGTCGGGCGCGAAGTTGCTCAGCATTACCGCCGGCCCGGGCTTGCTCAGCACGCGCGGCACTTGCACCACCGCGGCTTCCAGCTGCGGTATCAGCGAGCCCAGGTCGGTGCCGTAGGCCACCTGTACCAGGGTCGTCAGCAGCACCTGCGGGTCGGCCAGCGAACTGTTCTCGACCCGCTGCGTGATCATCATCTCGTTGGGCACGATGGCTTCGCGCCCGGTGGCTGATCGGATGACGGTGTAGCGCGTGGTGATGTCGGTGATGCGGCCCTCGAAGTTGTCCACCTTCACCATGTCGCCGATGCGCATGCTGCGCTCGGCCAGGATGACGAAGCCGCTGATGTAGTTGGCGGCCAGCTTCTGCAGCCCGAAGCCGATGCCCACGCCCACCGCCCCGCCCAGCACGCCCAGCGCAGTGAGGTCGATGCCGGCTGCAGACAGTGCAAACATCAGGCCGATGAAGAGCAGCAGTGCGCGCAGCGAATTGGCCGCCATCTTGCGGATGGACAGGTTGTCGGTGGCACCCTTGATCAGGCGTGACTCCAGCGCCGCCGAGACCCACAGCACCAGCATCAGCACCACCACGGCGGTGATCACGCCCTCCATCAGGTTGCGCACCGAGACGTTCGTGCTGCCGATCTTCCAGCTGATGGCATCCAGCTCCCGCAGCAACAGCGGCGCCACGCCGGTGATCCACAGCACGACGCCGATCCAGGCCAGCCACGACACGCTGCGCTCCACCACGCGCATCAGAGCCGAGCTCGGAAATGCGCTGTGCAGCACGCGCACCGTCACGCGGATGACCACCAGCGACAGCAGCACCGGCACCACCAGCTTGAACACGGCCAGCTGCAGCTGGGCACTCAGGGCCCAGCGCGCCAGCAGCGCCAGCAACAGCGCCACCACTGGAAACAGCACGCCGTCGACCACCGTCTGACCGAACCAGATGGAATCGGCCGCCACCGAGCGACCGCGCCACAGCCGCACCAGCAACCAGGCGAGCGCCAGGCAGGCGGCAAACACCGCCAGCTCCACCAGTGCACTGGGTTGGTTCAGCGACTGCAGCAGCTGACCCAGGTCGTTGCTGGTGATGGGGTCAGGGCCGGGGCTGGGGCCGGTGCTGGGGACGGGGAGGCTGGCCAAAGGCGCGTTGCTCAAACGCCTGCCAGCGCGCGCAGGTGCACTGCCACGCTGCGCGCCAGGGCGCCCAGGTGGTAGCCCCCTTCAAGGCACGACACGATGCGGCCCTGCGCGTGCCGGTCGGCCACTGCCATCAGCTGCAGGGTGATCCACTCGTAGTCGGATTCCACCAGGCCCATCTGACCCAGGTCGTCCTCGCGGTGGGCGTCGAAGCCGGCCGAGATGAAGATCATCTGCGGCGCGAATTCTTCCAGCGCGGGCAACCACATCTGCTCGATGGTGGCCCGCACCGCGGGGCCGCGGGTGTAGGGCGCCACCGGCACGTTGACCATGTTGGTGCCCTTGGGCACGGCGCCGCTGTAGGGGTACAGCGGGTGCTGAAAGAAGCTGCACATCAGCACGCGCTCGACGCCGGCGATGATGTCATCGGTGCCGTTGCCGTGGTGCACGTCGAAGTCGATGATGGCCACGCGCTGCAGGCCGTGCACGTCCAGCGCATGGCGCGCCGCCACCGCCACGTTGTTGAAGAAACAGAAGCCCATGGCCTGGTCGCGCGTGGCGTGATGGCCGGGCGGGCGCACCGAGCAAAAGGCGTTGCTGGCGCGGCCTTTGATGACGTCGTCGGTGGCGGCCACGGCTGCCCCGGCCGCACGCAGGGCCGCCTGCCACGTGGCCGGGCAGGCGATGGTGTCGGGGTCGAGCGCCTGCGTGGTGCCGCTCTCGGCCAGACGCAGCAGCATGTCCTGCATCTGCAGGCTGTAGCCGGTGCTGTGCGCGCGGTCGATTTGTTCCAGCGTGGCGAGCGGGGCGTCGCAGTAGGTCAGCGCCACGTCCAGCCCGGTGGCCAGCAGGTGGTCGGCGATGGCGTCCAGCCGTTGTGGGCATTCGGGGTGGCCGGCGCCCATGTCGTGGCCGCGGCAGTCGGGGTGGCTGTAGAAGACGGTGGTCATGGGTGGTTGATCGGGTGCATCGTGCTCTTTGTCGAGCTGTTTTTAGAACTGTTCTTCGAGCTGCTTATCGAGCTGCTTATCCAACTGCTTATCGAGTGATCGGCCGCTGCCTTTTACGGTATGGTGCTGCGCATGGACCCAAGCCTTACGCGCCAGTTGTCTCGACTGGTCGATCAGATTAGCACGATCGTCGTGGGCAAACGCCCGCAGATCGAAGACGCCGTGGCCTGTTTGCTGGCCGGTGGCCACCTGCTGATCGAAGATGTGCCCGGCGTGGGCAAGACGACGCTGGCGCATGCGCTGTCGGTCTCGCTGGGACTCGATTTCAGGCGCGTGCAGTTCACCGCCGACCTGATGCCCAGCGACCTCATAGGCGTGAGTGTCTTCGAACGCGCCAAGGACGCCTTTGTCTTTCATCAAGGCCCGGTGTTTGCGCAGGTGCTGCTGGCCGATGAAATCAACCGCGCCGGCCCCAAGACCCAGAGCGCGCTGCTCGAGGCCATGGAAGAGCAGCAGGTGTCGGTGGAAAACGAGACGCGGCCGCTGCCGCACCCTTTCTTCGTGATTGCGACGCAAAACCCGAGCGACCAGCTGGGCACCTACCCGCTGCCCGAGAGTCAGCTCGACCGCTTTTTGCTGCGCATCACGCTGGGTTACCCCGACCGCCAGGCCGAGCGCGAGCTGCTGGCCGGCGGCGACCGCCGCGCCGCGGCCATGCAGCTGCAGCCCGTGCTGCGGCCGGCCGAGCTGGTGGTGGCGCAGCAGGCGGTGCTGCGGGTGCGCGTGGCCGACTCGTTGCTGGACTACCTGCAGGCGCTGATTGCAGCCACCCGTTCGGGCACCTGGTTCCGCGAGGGCATTTCGCCCCGCGCGGGCATCGCGGTGCTGCGGGCGGCCAAGGCGCGCGCCTTGATGGCCGGGCGCGACTACGTGGCGCCTGACGACGTGCAGGCCATCCTGCCGCAGGCCATTGCGCACCGGCTGGTGCCGGTGGCCGGCGCCGGGCGCGGCCCGGTGGAACAGGTGCGGGCCATGATCGAGGCCACGGCCATACCGTGACGCCGGCGCGCAAGGCCTTCGGCGCTGCCGCCCAGGGGGCTGCGGCTGGCGGGCCGGCAGCACCGGCCGCGCGGCTATCGGCGGCCGCGCCGGTTGCCGAGCTCGGCAGTGGCCGGCGCTGGTCGCCGCGCGCGCAGTTCCGCCGCTGGTGGCAGGCCCGTCTGCCGCGCAGCGACACCTGGCAGCTGGGGCAGCGCAACATCTACATCCTGCCCACCAAGGCTGGCGTCACCTTTGCGATGACGCTGGCGGTGATGCTGCTGGCGGCCATCAACTACCAGCTCAATCTGGGCTACGCGCTGACTTTCTTGCTCACCGGCGCAGCGCTGGTGTCGATGCACCTCACACACGGCAACCTGCGCGGTCTGACGCTGCACCTGCGCCCGGTGGCGCCCAACTTCGTCGGCCAGCCGGCGCAGCTGGAGGTGGTGGTCACCAACGCCGGGCGCGACCGCTACGGCCTGATGCTGCTGTTCGAAGACCGCGCCCGCTTCGGCAAGGCCAGCGCCTGGTGCGACGCCGACGCCGGTGGCCAGTCGCGTGCCACGCTCAGCTTCGTGCCGCAGCAGCGGGGCTGGAACGACGTGCCCACGCTGGTGCTCGCCACGGTGTTTCCGCTGGGATTGTTCCGCGCCTGGACCATCTGGCGGCCGGCTGTGCGGGTACTGGCCTGGCCGATGCCGGAAGACCCGGCACCGGCGCTGCCCGGCAGCGCCAGCCGCTCCGAAGATGAACGCGACGCGCGCCGCGGCCCCGGCAGCGAGCTTGATGGCGTGCGCCCCTGGCGCCGCGGCGACACCATGCGCCAGGTGGCGTGGAAAAAGGTCGCCCGCAGCGGCGAACTCGTCAGCCGCGAGACCGCCGGCGCTGCCTCGCGTGAACTGTGGCTGGACTGGGCCGAGACCCCGGGCGCCGACGTCGAAGCCCGGTTGTCGCGCCTGGCCGCCTGGGTCTTGAGCGCCGAGCGCGAGGGCATGGACCTGGGCCTGCGCCTGCCGCAGGCCACGCTGCCGCTGGGCCAGGGCGACGCCCATCGCCTGGCAGCGCTGGGCGCGCTGGCCGAATTTCAGTAAGCCGCCATGGCCACCACAGCCGCAGCACCCCGCAGCACGGCCGTGAGCCCGCTGGCGGCCCTGCGCGAGCGCGTTGCACACCTGCCGCGCGACACGCGCGACACGCTCTTCCAGCTGGCCGTCATCGCCTGGACGATTGCACCGCACCTGCTGCATCTGCCCCTGTGGTGCGGCCCGATGGCGGCCATGCTGCTGCTGTGGCGCGCCCAACTGGCGCTGCGCGCGGGCGCGCTGCCCAGCCGCTGGACGGTGACCGCGCTGCTGGTGCTGGCCAGCGCATTGACGCTGTGGGGCGAACGCACGCTGCTGGGCAAGGAAGCCGGCATCACGCTGCTGGTGGTGCTGATGTCGTTGAAGACGCTGGAACTGCGGGCCAAGCGTGACGCGCTGGTGGTCTTCTTCCTCGGCTTCTTTCTCGTGCTGACCCAATTTCTGTATTCGCAGTCGCTGGGCACGGGCCTGTGGCTGCTGCTGGCGGTGTGGGGGCTGCTGACGGCCCTGGTGCTGGCCCACATGCCGGTGGGGCGGCCCAGCCTGTTGCGTGTGGGCGGCATCGCGGCGCGCACGGCGCTGCTCGGCGTGCCCTTGATGCTGGTGCTGTTCTTGCTGTTCCCGCGCATCGGTCCGTTGTGGGGCCTGCCACAAGACGCAGCAGGGCGCACCGGCTTGTCGGGCAGCATGCGGCTGGGTGGCGTGGCCTCGCTGGCCGAAGACGAGTCGATCGCTTTTCGCATCCGTTTTCCGGGCGCTGTGCCAGGGCCTGACCAGCTGTACTTTCGCGGCCCCGTGCTCAGCACTTTCGACGGTCGCGACTGGACGCGCCTGGTGCCCAACTTTCCGGTCGAAAACCGCCCGCGCCTGAACCTGCGGCTGAAGGGCCCGGCCTTGCCCTACGAAATGACGCTGGAGCCGAGCCGGCTGAACCTGCTGCCCTTGCTGGAGCTGACGCCCGACAGCGCAGACGCGGCGCCGCGGGTCGACAACTGGCAGTTCACGCTGCGCTCCGACGGCCAGTGGCAGACCGACCGTGCCATCAACGAGCGCATCCGGCTGCAGGCCAGTGCCTGGCTGGACCATGCGCACGGCCCCACCGAGCCGGTGCTGGGCCTGCGCGACCTGGTGGCCTTGCCACCCAACGCCAACCCCCGCACGCTGGCCTGGGCCGCACAGCTGCGTCAGCAGCCCGCGCTGCGCAGTGCCGACGCGCACGCCCTGTCGGCCGCCGTGTTGCAGCACATCCGCACCGGGGGCTACAGCTACACGATGGAACCGGGCCCCTACAGCGGCGACGCCATCGACGAGTTCTGGTTCGACCGCAAGCTGGGTTTCTGCGAGCACTTCGCCAGCGCCTACGTGGTGGCGATGCGCGCGATGGACGTGCCTTCGCGGGTCGTCACCGGCTACCAAGGCGCCGACGAGCAGGCGCAAGACGGCTACTGGGTGGTGCGGCAGCGCAACGCCCACGCCTGGGCCGAGTACTGGCAGCCCGGCACCGGCTGGGTGCGGGTTGACCCAACGGCTTCGGTGGCACCCGACCGCGTGCGCCTGGGGCGCAGCCTGCGGTCGCCACCGGGCCTGGTGGACGGCGCCATCAACACCATCAACCCGGTGCTGGCGGCGCAGCTGCGCGGGCTGTGGGAAGGGGCCAACAACCGCTGGAACCAGTGGGTGCTGAACTTCGCGCGCGGCCAGCAGCTGGATCTGCTGAAGAAGCTGGGTTTCGATTCTCCGACCTGGCAGGACCTGGCCGTGGCATTGATCCTGCTGCTGTGTGCTGCGGCGCTGGCCGGTGCGGGCTGGGCCCTGTGGGACCGGCGCCGCCAAGACCCCTGGCAGCGCCT
>JBBQMM010000069.1:0-12827 GCA_038328935.1 Burkholderiales bacterium | reverse complement strand
GGTTGAACAGGCGCGCAGCCATGGCCGACTGCATCGCCGTCACCTCTTCGCGCAGCGTCTGCAGTGACAGCTGCGCCAACATCGCCTTGTGCTGACGCTCGTGCACCACGCGCAAGGCAGCCAGACGGGCCGCACAGCGTTCAAAGTCGTCGATTTCCATGTCCACGCGCATGATCAACATGCGCAGCTTCATGCCACTCTTGCCGCGCAGGCCGCGCAACTCGATCAGTTGCTCGGCCAGCTGACGGCGGCGGTCGGCCAGCCGGCGCAGCGCCGATTGGCGCAACTGTTCAAACACCGTTTCGGTGGATTGCAGCAACGTCGCCTGGCGGCGGGGCATCAATTGCGCTGCCAGCGCCTGCTCCAGCGGCAGCAAGCGGCTGACTTGCAGCAAATCGGCTTTTCGTTCCACCCGGGCCGTCAAGGCATGGCGCGCCGACAGCGGATAGACCCGCTCTTCGGGCACACCCAGGGTGCGCGCGACGCTGCTGCGCTGTTCGTCTATTTGCGCCCTCACCTCGCCCTCGGACAGCAAGGGGTCGGCCAAGGCGTCGATCTTGTTCAGCACCACAAACCGCTCCAGGCCCTGTTGGCCCAGATGGTCACGCCACATGGCCAGGTCGGAACGTGTCACGCCTGTATCAGCGGCCAGCACAAACACGACGGCGTGGGCTGACGGCAGCAGGCCCAGCGTGAGCTCGGGCTCGGCGCCCACGGCGTTGAGACCCGGCGTGTCGATGACCACCAGGCCGCGCTGCAGCAACGGGTGCGGGTAGTTGACGATGGCGTGGCGCCAGGCGGGTACCTCCACGGTGCCGTCGGCGGCGCGCGGTGGGTTGTCGTCGGGTTGCGATGCGTGCCACAAGCCCAGCGCACTGGCCTGCTCAACCGTCACCTTGTGCGTGTGCGTGACGGCCAGCATCGCCTGCGCCAATGCCTCGGCATTGTCCGGGTCCAAGGGCAGATGCTGCCAATTCGACGGCTGCGCGCGCAATTCAGTCAGTGACAAGCCCTGCAAGCGCGTCTCTATGGGCAGCAGCGACAGGCAGGGCGGCGCACCGATCTCACAGCGCATTTCTACCGGGCACATGGTGGTGCGCCCCGGTCGGGCCGGCAGCACCCGACGGCCGGTGTCGGCAAAGAAGATGGCGTTGATCAGCTCCGACTTGCCGCGCGAGAACTCGGCCACGAAGGCCACCACCAGCTTCTCAGAGGCCAGCCGCTCGCGCATCGTCAGCAACAGTGACTGATCGCTGCCTTCAAGCAGTTCGTGCGCAGCCGTTTCCTGCCCGAACGCAGCCACCTGCTGGTCAAGCGCGCGCCGCCACAGGGCTAGGGCATCAAGGCTGCTGGCGATGAAACTGCTGGGCATGGCGCTAAGTTTGATGATCCGGGGCAGCGCCCCGGATCATGGAACACCTCAACACTAACCACGGGCGCGGCAGGAAAAACCGAATTCCATGCTAATCCACCCGGGCCTGGAGTGAACAGTCAGAAATCGGGGTTGGTTTCAGCCCGTTTCAACATCGACAGCGACTCGGTGCGTCACTTTGGTGCGAAAACGCGGTGTGCCTGCGGCTCACCGGCGCTGACAGTGCGCGCAGTAGTAGGTTGATCGCTGGGCCTGCACCTGCCGGCGCACGGGGTTGCCGCATTGGCCACAGGCCTGGCCGGCACGGCCGTAGACAGCAGCGTGCGTTTGGTAACTGCCACTCATGCCGTGCACGTCGGTGAAGTCGCGCAGCGTGGACCCCCCCAACTCCAGCGCGCGCGCCAGCGTCAGCCGCAAAGCCTGCAACAGACGCTGTGCCCGCGGGCGGCTGATACGGTCAGCCCGCAGCCCCGGGTGAATGCCCGCCATGAACAGCGCCTCGCAGGCGTAGATGTTGCCGGCGCCCACCATCACATCGCCAGCCAGCAGCACGGCCTTGATCGGCGCGCGGCGGCGCTGCAGCGCCGCATGAAAGCTCTGCGGCGTCAGCGAGGGATCAAAAGGCTCCGCACCCAGATGCCGCAGCAGCCCGGCGGCGGGCAGTTCGTCCAACCCTGCCGACCAGACCACGGCGCCGAAGCGGCGCGGGTCGTTCAGCCGCAGCGTACCGCGGTCGGTGCACAGATCGAAGTGGTCATGCGGGCCCGGCTGCACGTCCAGGGGCAACAGGGCCAGCGAGCCCGACATGCCCAGATGCATCAGCAGTCCGCCCGGCACAGACCTTGCAAAAGACCCCGATGCAGATTCCGATGCAGATTCCGATGCAAACCCAGAAGCAGACCCCGAAGCAGATCCCGAAGAAGCCGATGCCAGCGGCAGCCAAAGGTATTTGCCGCGCCGCGAAATATCGCCCACCACCTGTCCCAGCAGGCTCTCGGGCTCCCGGCCCAGGGGCCAGCGCAGCGGTTTTCCCATCCGCACACGCAGCACCGCCGCACCCTTCAGCGGCCCTGCTATCCCCCTGCGGGTGACCTCGACTTCGGGGAGCTCAGGCATGGCTCATTATGTGAGAATGAAATCCGAACCTCCAGGAACCATGATGGCCGACAGCACCCTCGTGCACCGTCTTGCGCAGCGGGGGCGCCCCTCCCGCCATTGGTTGCGCATGCTGCGCCGCAACGTCAATAAACATGCCGCTGCAGCCGGGCTTGCCGCGTTGTCGTCATGTGCTGCTCTGGCGCCGGTCTGGGCGCAAGCAAGCAGCGCAGGCAAAACCGCGGTGCCCGAGGCCCCGATTGCCAATTCGGCCCTCGACGACCGATTGATGTACCAGCTGCTGGTGGCCGAGATGGCACTGGCCCAAGGCGATACCGGCACCGCCTACGACTGGCTGCTGGACGCCGCGCGGCGCACGCGCGACGAAGGGCTTTTCAGGCGCAGCACCGACGTGGCGCTGCAAGCCCGCGCGGGTGACCAGGCGCTGGCGGCCACGAGGGCATGGCGCCTGGCCCGGCCCGACTCCGTGGAGGCGCTGCGCACGCAGTTGCAGATTCTGCTGGTGCTGCAACGCACCGACTCGCTGGCAGAGCCGCTGCGGCTGCTGCTGGCGCAGACGCCCGCCAGTGAACGTGGTGGCCTGATCGCCGCCCTGCCCCGCTTTCTGCACCGGGCTGGCGAACCCAGCCTGGTGGCTGCGCTGATGGAAGAGGCACTCAAGCCGTACCGAGTGTCAGCGCCAACGCGCGTGCAGTCGGCGGTGGCGCTGGGCCGCGCCTGGCTGGAAGCGCGCGACACCGAACGCGCCTGGGCATTGACGCAGGAGGCTTTTGCGGCCGACAAGCCGGCCCAGGCCTCCCCGGCACCGGCGTTGTTGGCACTGGAGCTTCTGGCCAGCCAGCCGCAGTCAGAAGCACTGGTGAAGGAGTATCTGGGTTCAGCGTCGGCCGAGCCCGCGGTTCGCCTCACCTATGCGCGTGCCCTGATCGGCGCGCAGCGCTTCACCGACGCCGTGGCACAACTCGAATCAGCCACCGCGCAGCAGCCCGGCGAAGCCGCGCCTTACCTCACCTTGGGTGCACTGCAGCTCGAGCTCAAGCATCCAAAAGAGGCCCAGACCGCACTGCTGCGCTATGTCTCTCTGGCCACCCCGCCGAGCACCGCCCCGAAAGCGGGCGCCAACGAACGCCAGAACAGCGAAGCGGACATCGAAGCCGGGGGCAACGACGACGACTTGCAACGCACAGACCGCGGCCTCGTGCAGGCTTGGCTGATGCTGGCACAGGTGTCGGAACAGCTGGGCGACCTCAAGGCGGCCGAAGCCTGGCTGGCCCGCATCGAAGACCCCGCCAGCGTCTTGGAAGTGCAGACGCGGCGTGCCACGATGCTGGTGCGTCAGGGCCGGTTGGACCTGGCATTGCAAGCCATACGCATGCTGCCCGAAGCCAAGCCCGAAGACGCCCGCGCGAAGCTGCTGGCCGAGGTGTCGGTGCTGCGCGAAGGCAAGCGCTGGGCCGATGCCTACACGCTGCTGGGCACCACGCAGCAGCGCTTTGGTGAAGACGCAGACCTGTTGTACGAGCAGTCGATGATGGCCGAGAAGACAGGCCGTTTCGATGACATGGAGCAGCTGCTCAAGCGCGTCATCGAGCTCAAGCCTGCCAACGCCCATGCCTACAACGCGCTGGGCTACTCGCTGGCCGAGCGCAAGGTGCGGCTGCCGGAAGCCCGGCTGCTGATCCAGCGCGCGCTGGAACTGTCGCCGGGGGACCCCTTCATCACCGACAGCCTGGGTTGGGTGGAATACCGACTCGGCAATCTGGACGAAGCACTGCGCCTGCTGCGTCAAGCCTGGCAGGCGCGACCTGACACCGAGATCGGTGCGCATCTGGGCGAGGTGCTGTGGGCCCGCGGCCTGCAAGACGAAGCCCGCCTCATCTGGCGCGAAGCGCAAGGGCGGGACAAGGGCAACGATGTGCTGCGCGAAGCCTTGACCCGTTTGCGCGTCGACCTGTGACCGCTGCCCGTGTCAGCCTTGGTTGAGCCGCCGCAGCGCCGGCTGGCACTGCTGGGCGCTGCAGCAACCCTGTTGCCGACCTTTTTTGTGCTGCAGGCGTGCACCACAACGCCCGTCATCCGCGCTGCTGACCCATGGACTCAAGGCCGCCTCTTGCTGCGCGTGGATGCCTCCGCAAGCCAGCCCGCGCAGAGCATGAGCGCCGCTTTCGAGCTGCAAGGTGACGGCAGCCACGGCGAGTTGCGCCTGTTCTCACCGCTGGGAACGCGGCTGGTCACCGCTTCGTGGTCGGCGCTGGGCGCGCAGTTGAGCACGCCGGAAGGCGCGCGCTCCTTCGACAGCCTGGATGCGCTTGCCGAGCAGGCGCTGGGCCAATCGGTGCCGCTGGCCGCGCTGCCCGACTGGCTGGCAGGCCGCCCCTGGGCAGGTGCCGATCACCAACTGGGGCCCGAGGGTTTTGAGCAACTCGGCTGGCAAGTGACCACTTTGCGCCTGGCAGAAGGGCAGCTCGATGCGCGCCGCGCCGCTGCGCCCTCGGTGCTGCTGCGCGTGCGGCTGGAACTGCCGGCATGAGCACGAAGGGCCGCCCCAAGGCGAATACCGCAGTGCGCAGCACGGAGGTTGCCTGATGAGCCCGTCGGGCCGTCCCAAGGCGACTCCCGCAGTGCGCAGCACGGAGCTGGCCTGATGAGCCCGCGGGCTCTGTTCGACGTTCCGGCACCGGCCAAGCTGAATCTGTTCCTGCACGTCGTGGGACGGCGCAGCGACGGCTACCACCTGCTGGAGTCGGTCTTTGCCCTTATCGACTGGGCCGACACCTTGCACTTTGAGCGCCGCGACGATGCCCGCATCTCGCGCCATGACCTCGGCCCGGCCTTGCCAGCCGATGACCTGTGCCTGCGCGCGGCCTGCCATCTGCAGGCCGCCAGCGGCATCCGCCACGGGGTCGACATCTCCATCCACAAGCACGTGCCGTGGGGCGCGGGCATGGGCGGCGGCAGCTCCGATGCAGCAAGCACCCTGCTGGCGCTGAACCGGCTGTGGGGCCTGCACTGGCCGCGGCAGCGGCTGGCACAGCTGGGCCTGTCGCTCGGCGCCGATGTGCCCTTTTTCATCGGCGGCGACAACGCTTTCGTGCAGGGCGTTGGCGAGCAGCTGACCCCCGTGCGCTTGCCGGCGTGCAAGTACGCGGTGGTCAAGCCCCCCGCCAGCATCGCCACCCGAGACATCTTCGAGCACCCGGCACTGAAACGCGACACGCCGCCGCTCATTGATGCTGCTACACTCTTGGGCTCACTGGAAAGCAGCGTGGATAGCGGAAAACTGCCAGGCACCAACGATTTGCAGCTGGCTGCCGAAGGCCGATGTGCCGAGGTAACCGCCGCAGTGCGCTGGCTTGAAGCCCGGTTCGGGAACAGCCGCATGACAGGTTCAGGCAGCGCTGTCTTTTCCAGGGTTGGCATTGCAGGTGGTGCAGGTCATTCCGCTTTACCGACGGCGGCTTTTGCCGCGGCAGAGTTGCCGGCGGGCTGGCTGGGGCGGATGTGCCTGGGGCTGCATCAGCACCCGTTGAGGAACTGGGCGTGTTGAACTGAATCCTTGAGCAGCATTGATGGCCGGCTTTGAAAAGTGGCTGCGAGATGATGCGGTTCCTTGGACAGATTGGTTGGTTATTTTCGTCAGGCAGTTTCGACAGACAGTTTCGGCAGGCAGTTTCGCAGTTTCGACAGGCAGTTTTGATAGGTCGTGGCGACAAGCCGCGACCTGTGTAGGGGAGTCGCCAAGTTGGTCAAGGCATCGGATTTTGATTCCGACATGCGAGGGTTCGAGTCCTTCCTCCCCTGCCAAACATCAGAGCACGTCGAGGCCTCAGCCTTGACGCTCAAACACCGTTCAGGCCACGGCCTGGGCGCTTGCTGACTGCCAGGGGCTTTGGCCCCGGCGTGCATTGGCGGAGAAACCACCGTGCTCTTCAACACCGTGCTGTTTACCGGCAACGCCAATCCGGCGCTGGCGCAGGAGATTGCCACCGCGCTGGGCGTCGAGTTGGGTCAGGCCTCGGTGGGGCGTTTCTCCGACGGCGAAGTGACGGTCGAGATCCGGCAAAACGTGCGCGCGCGCGACGTTTTCGTGGTGCAGTCCACCTGCAACCCCACCAGCGACAACCTGATGGAACTGCTGCTGATGGTGGACGCACTCAAGCGCGCCAGTGCCCGCCGCATCACCGCCGTCATTCCCTATTTCGGCTACGCACGGCAGGACCGCCGGCCGCGCAGCACGCGTGTGCCCATCAGCGCCCGGGTCGTCGCCAACCTGCTGGAAACCGTAGGCGTCGAGCGCGTGCTGACGATGGACCCGCATGCCGACCAGATCCAGGGTTTCTTCGATATCCCCGTGGACAACATCTACGCCAGCCCGGTGTTGCTGGCCGACGTGCAAAGCAACAAGCACCCCAACCTGGTGGTGGTCTCGCCCGACGTGGGCGGTGTGGTGCGTGCACGTGCACTGGCCAAGCAACTGGACTGCGACCTGGCCATCATCGACAAGCGCCGCCCGTCAGCCAACGTTTCGGAAGTGATGCACGTGATTGGCGAAATCGACGGCCGCACCTGCGTCATCATGGACGACATGATCGACACCGCGGGCACGCTGGTCAAAGCCGCCGAAGTGCTGAAGGCGCGCGGCGCCAAGCGCGTGGTGGCCTACTGCACGCACCCGGTGTTCTCGGGCCCGGCCGTCGAGCGCATCAAGGGCTCGCAGATGGACGAAGTCGTCATCACCAACACCATTCCGTTGTCACCTGCGGCCAAGGCCTGCGGCAAGATCCGCCAGCTGTCCGTGGCATTCCTGTTCGCAGAGACCATTCGCCGCATCAGTGACGGCGAATCGGTGACCTCGCTGTTTGCGGAGCAGAACAACAATTTCTAGCCTGGCGGCGGCGCGAGCCGCTGCGAGGCTGAAACCCGGGCCGCAAGGCCTTCAACCCAAAGGCGCCTGGTCGCGGGCGCCTTGTATCCATCTGGAGCATTTCAATGAAATTCACCGCTTATGAGCGTACGCAGCAGGGGACCGGAGCGAGCCGCCGCCTGCGCCACGCCGCCAAGGTTCCCGGCATCGTTTACGGCGCCGGCGCGCCGGCCATGATCGAGCTCGATCACAACGCGCTCTTCTTCGCGCTGAAGCGAGAAGCCTTCCACTCGTCCATCCTCGAAATGGACGTGGCCGGCAAAACCGAGAAAGTGCTGCTGCGCGACTTTCAGATGCACCCCTACAAGCCCATGGTCCTGCACGTGGACTTCCAGCGCGTGGATGAAACCACCCGTCTGCGCAAGCGCGTGCCGCTGCACTTCGAGGGCGAAGAAAACTCACCCGCAGTGAAGACCGACAAGTGCCTGATCAGCCACGTCAGCACCGACCTTGAAATCGAGTGCCTGGCATCGCAGCTGCCCGAGTTCGTGAAGATCGACCTGTCGAACCTGGCCAAGAACCAGAGCCTGCATGCCAGCGACCTGAATCTGCCCGAGGGGATCAAGGCCGTGCGGCACGGCACACAGAATCCGGTGATCGTGTCCGTGACCATGCCTCGCATCGAAGAAGAAGTGGTGGCCACGGCCATCGTGACACCGGCCGACAAGGGCAAGGCCGTGAAGGCCAAGAAGAGCGAAAAACAAAACGCGAAGTGAGCTCTTTCGTTGCCGAGAACGGGTTGCCTGCGCAGCCTGATCCGGAGGCAGGCTGCTTGCGCAGCCCGGTCCGAGTGCAGGTTGCCTGCGCAGCCTGCTCCAGAAGGAGGCTGCTTGCGCAGCCCGGTCCCGGCGACCATCACCCCCAAGAGAAGGCCCCACCCAGTGGGGCTTTTTTCATGCCCGCTCGCTACCGATAATCGGGCCCATGATTCGATTGATTGTTGGCCTGGGCAACCCAGGCGCCGAATACGCTGACACGCGTCACAACGCGGGCTTCTGGTGGGTCGACGCCTTGGCGGAGCAACTGAGGGCGCCGCTGCAGCCCGAGCGCAGCTACCAGGCGCTGGTGGCCCGCGTGAACAACGCGCCGGGGGCCAGCGGCCCCATATGGTTGCTCAAGCCGATGACCTTCATGAACCGCTCGGGAGTGTCGGTGTCCACGCTGGCGCGCTTCTTCAAGATCGCCCCGCAAGAGATTCTGGTCGTGCATGACGAACTCGACCTGCAGCCCGGCCAGGCCAAGCTCAAGTTCGGTGGCAGCGCAGCGGGCCACAACGGCCTGAAAGACATTCACCAGATGCTGGGCTCGCAGGACTTTTGGCGGCTGCGCCTGGGCATCGGGCACCCTGGGGTCAAGGCCGAGGTCGTCAACTACGTGCTGAAAAAGCCTGCGGCAGAACATCGCGAGGCGGTCGCACGGGCCACCTCGCAGTCGCTGCAGGCCCTCGAACCGCTGCTCCGTGGCGACATGGATCGCGCGTTGGCTGTGGTGCATGCGCAGCCGCAGCGACCCAAACCACCGCGCAAGCCGCCCGCCGCGCTGCCTGGCACTGAGCCAGGCGCTCTGGCCGGCACTGAGCCAACCACTCTGGACGGCGGTTCGGCCGACAGCCCTGCTGAGCCGCCCGCTGGCGGTGCAGCACCACCTCAGATCAAGGAGACCCCGCGATGAAGCTCTTGGCCGCCGCCGCGCTGTTTTTCGTGCTCATCCCCTTGGCGTCTGAAGCACAGGCCCAGACCGTCTGGCGCTGTGGCGATGGCGGCCGCACCTATTCCGACAGCCCCTGCCCGGGCGGACAGCCCGTCAAGGCGGGCGACACCAGAACGGCTGCCCAGGCGCAGTCCGCACGCGATGCGGTCAAGCGCGACCAGGACTTGGCTGCGCGCATGCGCAAGGAACGGCTGGAAGACGACAAGCACAACCGGGCTTCCAACGTCAGCGCGGCCAGCCTGGGGCCGAAAAAGGCTTCGGCCCAGCCTGCAGACCAGGTCATACAGAAACAGAAACCGAAGGCAAGCCGACACCACCCGAAGGCAGCTCCTGCAGACGACGGTACTTGGCGAGCAGCTGTTGTTCCGTCTCGACCCAAGAAGGATTGACCGGTATGCAGGCCACCGGGCAGAGCTGCACGCATTGCGGCTCGTCAAAATGGCCGACGCATTCGGTGCATCGGTGGGGGTCGATCTCGTAGATCTCTGCGCCCATGCTGATGGCATCGTTCGGGCACTCGGGCTCGCAGACGTCGCAGTTGATGCATTCGTCGGTGATCCACAGCGCCATGGCTCAACCCTCCGAGCGACCGACGAACACGGCGCGCGCTTGCGGGCGCGTGCCGCGCTCGGCGGGCCGGCGCATGCGCCGTCTGTCTCCGCCTCCCGTGTCAGTGATCCACAGCGCCATGGCTCGTCTACTCCTGCACCTGTTTGACGCGCTCTTTCAGGCGCCGAAGCACCGAGGGTGCCACGAACTTGGAAACATCACCGCCCAGAGTGGCAATCTCGCGCACGAACGTGGCGCTGACAAATTGAAACTGATCTGACGGCGTCATGAACACCGTCTCGACATCAGGCATCAGTTGCCGGTTCATGCCGGCCATCTGGAACTCGTACTCGAAATCGGTGACGGCGCGCAGCCCGCGGACCACCACCTTGCCGCCGTTTTCAACCACGAAGTCGCGCAGCAAACCCCGGAAAGCCATGACCTCGACGTTCTTGTAGGGTGCCGCAGCCTCCTGGGCGATTTCCAGCCGCTCGCTGATGGTGAACATCGTGCGCTTGTGATGCGCCGCGGCCACGGCCAGGATCAGGCGGTCGAAGAGGCGGGCAGCGCGCCGCGTCAGGTCTTCATGCCCCAGTGTCAACGGGTCGAAGGTGCCTGGGTACACGGCGGTGATGGGGAAAGTGGTCGTCATCGCAAGCCCTCCACGGGAAACAGTGCCCGCAAGCAGCACCGGCAGGCAATGCCAGCGGGCAATGCCAGCGGGCGGTGTCAGCCAGCAGCGCCGGCAGTGTAGCCTCAGGGCTTGCGCTGGGCGCTGACCGGCGCCGGGTCTATGCCCATGGCGCTGGACAAGCGGCCCGACAACACCAGCAGACGCAGCCGCAGCTTGTCCAACCGGTTGTTCTGCTCGGCCAGCCGTTGCACCACGTTGATACGGCCGTCTTCCAGTTGTATGAGTTGCTGCAGCGTGCGCCGGCCGGCTTCGAATTGCACGCGACCCGCGCGCAACAGCGCGTTGTACTGCTCAGCCTGGCTTTGCAGTTGCGCCACGGCCTGCTCGGCGCTCAGCAGACGCGGCGTGATGGAAGCCAGCTCCGACACCAGGCCTTGCTCGATGCGCGCCACCTCGGCTTGCGCGCCTTCGGCACGCGCCACCGCCTCACGGCGCTTCGAGAACGTTTCACCGCCCAGCGGCATTTCCCACCGCATGCCCACCGTCCAACCTTCACGCTGCGAGGTGCTTGTTCGTGGCGTGGTGTTGTCGCTGAGCCGCTTGCGAGCATCCAGGTCCAGTCGGGGCGAGGCCACGTTGGCTGTGCTCAGCACCCTGCTGCCTGCGGCTTCAGCGCGCATGCGCGCCACGCGCACGCCAGCCGGCGTGAGGCTGCGCGCTTCTTCGGGCGACACCCGCGGCAGCGTTTGCGGCAGCAGGCCCGCCACCGGATCATTCACTGGCGCATTCACCAGCGCATTGAGCGCGCCCAGGGCGCCCAACTGTTCGGACACCAGCATCTGATGCGAGAGCTGGGCGTCCGTCAAAGAGTACTCCGCCTGCTGCAGATCGGCATCTGACAGGCGGCCTGCCCTGAGCTGCGTGCGCGCCTGTTCCACCCAGCGCTCGATGGTCTTCACCCGAGCCAGCGAGGGCTCCACCAGCGACTGCCAGCGCCAGGCGTCGAGGTAAGCGTTGGCGATGCGCTCCGAGGCCAGGTCCAGCGACTGGCTGAGGTCTTCGGTGGCGGCTGCCCACTCGCGCTCGGTGGCGGTGATTTCGGCGGCGTCGGTGCCGCCGTTGTAGAGGTTCCAGCGCAGCAGCATTTCGCTGCGTTCCACGCGCCGTTTGACCGTGCGGCCAAAGTCGTCGTCGCTGCCTTCGCCTGCCGATGCCGTCAAGCCGAGCGTTGGCCACAAGCGCGACTTCGACTGCGCCAGGCGTTCTTGCGCAACCGCCTGCGCCGCTGCCGCGAGCCTGACCTGCGGGTCCGAAGGCACTGATCGCAACAACAGGTCGCGCAGGTTGGCAGGGCCCCGCGCGGGTGCCGAAGCCACGCCGGCAGAAACTGGAATAGCGGTCTGTGCCTGCGCCGGCCCCATCGTGACCATCGCGGCGACACAAACTGCGAGGCAAACAGCCAAACGTACAGCAGGCTGCACCGTCAGACTGTCAGCTGCCGGTCGGTCAATCCACGAACTTGATTTCATCGTTCCTGCAATGAAGACTTGAGGCCACGAACAACCGGCTTGAGCACGTACTCCAGCACGCTGCGCTCACCGGTGAGGATGCCCACGTCCACCGGCAGACCGGGGGTCACGGGCAAAGGCTTGCCGTCCTGGGCCAATTGGCCCTGCGGGCTGGACAGCTGCACTTCGAAGTAGGGCTCGTTGCGTTCGTCGAGCACCGCGTCGGCGCCCACCCGGGCGACGGTCGCCTTCATGCGGCCGTAGGCAGCGGTGTCGTAGGCGAGTACGCGCACATTGGCCTCCTGCCCGACGCGGATGAAACCGACGTCACTGGGCTTGACGCGCACCGTGAGCATGATGTCGCTCTCGGTGGGCACGATCTCCAGCACGGCCTTGCCCGGCGCAACCACACCGGCGCGGGTATTGACCAGGATGCGGTTCACCACGCCGTCCACCGGTGCCACCAGATCACGCCGCGAGAACTTGTCTTCACCACCAGCAATGGTGCTGGCCAGCGCACCAGCTTTCGTTTCGAAGTCAGCCAGCTGGGCGCCCCACTGTGCGCGGGCCTTCGCCTCAGATTGGCCCAACTGCGCCTGCGCTTCGGCCAGCACAGCCCGCACGCGGGGCAACGAAGCTTGCACCGCCGCCAGTTCACTGCGCACCGTCAACAGGCGCTGCTGCGATGCCAGGTAGTCGGAGCGTGAGCCTGCGGATTCGCGAAACAGCCGTTCTTCGATCTGGAAGGCCTGCTCGCCCAGCGTGACCGCCTCACGCAGGTTGCCCAGCCGGCTCTGCGCCTCCTGCAGTTCGCTGCGTTTACTGGCCAGGGCTTCACGGGCTGCAGCCACCGATGTCTCGTACTCCCGCCTGGCGTCGCGGTACAGCGCCATTTCCTGCGCCACCAGCGCTGGCCCGACGGCCACCACGTCAGGCGGAAATCGGGGTTCGGTGCCGCCGAGCAACGCACGCATGCGCGCCGCACCCGCCAGTGCAGCCAATCGGTACTGCTGG
>JBBQMM010000068.1:0-12840 GCA_038328935.1 Burkholderiales bacterium | reverse complement strand
GAGCCGCCCGTATCCACCCCGATCTCGCGCAGGATGGCGATGCTGGCGTTGCGCATCACCTGGTATTCCTTGTCGGTGAGCGTCTGCGCCGGGGCCACCGTGATGCTGTCGCCGGTGTGGATGCCCATCGGGTCGAGGTTCTCGATGCTGCACACGATGATGCAGTTGTCGGCGCTGTCGCGCACGACTTCCATCTCGAACTCTTTCCAGCCGATCAGGCTCTCTTCGATCAGCAGTTCCTTGGTCGGCGACAGGTCCAGGCCTCGCTTGCAGATTTCTTCGAACTCTTCGGGGTTGTAGGCGATGCCGCCACCGGTGCCACCCATCGTGAAACTGGGCCTGATGACCATCGGGAAACCCGTGCCCCCGATGTCGGCCTGGATGCGCTTTTGCACCACCAGCGCTTCTTCCATGCTGTGGGCGACGCCACTCTTGGCCGAGGCCAGGCCGATGGACGTCATCGCGTCCTTGAACTTCATGCGGTCCTCGGCCTTCTCGATCGCGTGCTCGTTGGCGCCGATCATTTCGACACCGTGGCGTGCCAGCACACCGTTGCGGTGCAGGTCGAGCGCGCAGTTCAGCGCCGTCTGGCCTCCCATCGTGGGCAACAGCGCCATCTTCTCGTCCGGCCGCGCGGCGCGCTCTTTGGCGATGATCTGCTCCAGCACCTGCCAGGTGATGGGCTCGATATAGGTCGCATCGGCCATCTCCGGGTCGGTCATGATGGTCGCCGGGTTGCTGTTGACGAGCACGACGCGGTAGCCCTCCTCGCGCAGCGCCTTGCAGGCCTGGGCGCCGGAGTAGTCGAATTCGCAGGCCTGCCCGATGACGATGGGGCCGGCGCCAATGATCAGGATGCTGTGGAGGTCGGTGCGCTTGGCCATTTACTTTTGCTCCATCAGGGCGACAAAGCGGTCGAACAGAGTGCCGATGTCATGCGGGCCGGGGCTCGCTTCAGGGTGGCCCTGAAAGCAGAAGGCGGGGCGGTCGGTTCGCGCCAGCCCCTGCAGCGTGCCGTCGAAGAGGCTGATGTGCGTGGGCCGCAGGTTGGCGGGCAGTGTTTTCTCGTCCACTGCAAAACCGTGGTTCTGGCTGGTGATGCTGACGCGGCCGGTGTCGAGGTCTTTCACCGGGTGGTTGGCGCCGTGGTGGCCAAACTTCATCTTGAAGGTCTTGGCGCCCGAGGCCAGGGCCATGATCTGATGCCCCAGGCAGATGCCGAAGGTAGGCAGCCCGCTGTCGATGAGCTCGCGCGTGGCGGCGATGGCGTAGTCACAGGGCTCGGGGTCCCCCGGTCCGTTGCTCAGAAACACACCGCTCGGGCGCAGCTTCTGCACCTCGGCGGCGCTGGTCTGCGCGGGCACCACGGTGACGCGGCACCCGCGTGACGCCAGCATGCGCAAAATGTTTCGTTTGACGCCGAAATCGTAGGCCACCACGTGGTGGCGCACCGCGCCTGCGGTGCCGTAGCCTTCGCCCAGCTGCCACTCGGTCTGGGTCCACTCATAGGCTGCGGCCGTGCTCACCACCCGGGCCAGGTCCAGCCCGGACATCGAAGGCGTCGCGCGCGCCCGGGCCACCGCAGCCGAGGTTTGCGCTTCTCCCACGACTGTGCCGGGCTCGAAGCTGACGATGCAGCCGTTCTGGGCACCCGTGGTGCGCAGCACGCGCGTCAGCCGCCGGGTGTCGATATCGGCAATCGCCACTGTGCCTTCGCGCGCCAGATAGTCCGGCAGGCTGATCGTGGAACGGAAATTGGAGACGCGCATCGACACGTCCTTGACGATCAGGCCGGCAGCGTGCACGCATGCCGCTTCCACATCTTCGCCGTTGATGCCCACGTTGCCGATGTGAGGGTACGTCAGCGTGACGATCTGCCGGCAATAGCTGGGATCGGTAAGGATTTCCTGGTAGCCGGTCATCGAGGTGTTGAACACCACCTCGCCCACCGTGGCGCCGGGGGCACCGACGCTGGCGCCCAGGAAGGTCGTGCCGTCTGCTAATGCAAGCAGCGCGGGGGGCAGGACAGGCAGCAAGAGTAAAGCTCCGGGGTTCTCGCGCTCGCCGCCGCCCAGCGCAGCAAGGTGCGGGGCGGTTTCGAGGGGAAACCTGTGGCGGAGTTTCGTGAGCGCTGGGGTGGGGGCGGGTAAACCTGTGAATTATAACCGGCCATGCCTTTTCGCCGAACTTTTCACCGAACGACTTCTCATGGAACGAACCGTAGCCGCAGCCACTTGTCTCAGGGCTTCAAGGCAGCAATGCCTGCGCGTGCCGTCTGGGCGTCTTCACCGGACTTCACGCCGCTGACGCCCACCGCGCCGACGCACTGCTCGTCCACCATGATGGGAACGCCGCCTTCGAGCATGCCCTGCAGCACCGGTGCGCTCAGGAAGGATGTGCGGCCCTGGTTGATCATGTCTTCGTAGACCTTGCTCTCGCGGCGGCCGAGCGCGGCGGTGCGCGCCTTCGCCGACGCAATCTCGGCGGAAACCGGTGCGGCGCCGTCCAGACGCTGCAGCCACAGCAGGTGACCGCCGTCGTCGGCAATGGCAATCGTCACCGCCCAACCGTGGGCGTGGGCTTCGGTCTCGGCAGCAAAGGCGATGGCACGCACGTCATCGAGCGTGAGGGTGGATTTGGTTTTCATGGATCAGGACGATAACCCCAGAGGCAGTCGATAAAAGTGCCCGCCGTGGGGCTATCCCGGCATGCGGCTGCTTTGCCTACAATTCGCTTGCGCTTGATTGAGCGCTCATCTCTACAGGAGTTCTCATGAACCAGAATGTGCAGACCATCTCCGGATCCACCGGCGGCGGAGTCATCGTTGCCGAGCGAAACCGCGTGCTGCGCAACACCTACTGGCTGCTGGCGCTGTCGATGGTGCCTACGGTTCTGGGCGCCTGGGTCGGCATGGCCATGGGCTTGAACCGCATTTTGACACCGGGCATCGGGCTCGTCGTGTTTCTGGTCGGTGCCTTTGGATTCATGTTTGCCATTGAAAAGCTGAAGAACTCGGCGGCCGGCGTGCCGGTGCTGCTGGCCTTCACGTTCTTCATGGGCATGATGTTGTCGCGCATGCTGGCGGTGGTGCTGGGCATGGGCAATGGCACCAGCCTGGTGATGATGGCCTTCGCGTCTACGGGAGCCGTGTTCCTGGGCATGGCCACGCTGTCCAGCGTGATCAAGCGCGACCTGTCCGGCATTGCCAAGTTCATGTTCATCGGCATGATCGTGGTGTTCGTGGCCGGCATCGCCAGCATCTTCATCCAGAGCAGCGCGCTCAGCATCACGCTGGCCATGCTGGTGAGCGTGATCTTCTCGTTCTTCATCATGTACGACCTCAAGCGCGTGCGTGACGGTGAAGAAACGAACTACATCACCGCCACCTTGGGCATTTACCTGAGTATCTACAACGTGTTCCAGAGCCTGCTGCTGCTGTTCGGCATCGGTGGCGGCAGCAACGATTGAGATTAGCGCTGGAACTGAGGGCCGCACCCGCGAACAGGGTCGGTCCGAGTCAGCAAAAAGGGGCCTGCGGGCCCCTTTCATGTTCTGCGCGGGTTCGGTGCTTGCCTTGATCAACGGTCAGTCTGCAGTGGGCCTGTCGAATACGGCCATGCTCTCGACGTGGGCCGTGTGCGGGAACATGTTGACCACTCCGGCCAGGCTGCAGCGGTAGCCGGCCTGGTGCACCAGCAGACCCGCGTCGCGTGCCAGCGTGGCGGGGTTGCAGCTGACGTAGACGATGCGTTGCGGCGGCCGCCAGTCCGCAATGGCTGGCGAGGAATCGGAGCCCAGCGCGTCCACCAGCGCCTTGACCAACGCGAAAGCGCCCTCTCGTGGCGGGTCGACCAGCCAGCGCTGGGCAGAGCCCGTGGCTGCCAGGTCCTGTGCTGTGACCTCAAACAGGTTGCGCGCCTCGAACCGCGTTTTCGCCGCCAGGCCGTTGGCGGCTGCGTTGTCGCGCGCGCGGGCCACCAGCGTGGCACTGCCCTCGATACCCAGCACAGCCTGCGCCTGCGTGGCGAGCGGCAGCGTGAAATTGCCCAGACCACAGAACCAGTCGACCACGTGCTCGTGCGCTTCGCAACCCAGCAGCTTGAGTGCACGGTCGACCAGTACGCGGTTGATGTGCGGGTTGACCTGCGTGAAGTCGGTCGGCTTGAAGGGCATCGTGAGGCCGAACTCGGGCAGCCGATAGGCCAGCACAGGCCCGCCCGCGTCGAGCAGATGCACCGTCTCGGGGCCCTTGGGCTGCAGCCACCATTGCACCTGGTGCTCTTGGTGCTCTAGCGCAAACTGGCGCAGACGTTGTGCATCGGCGGCGGTCACGGGCTCGAGGTGACGCAGCACGAGTGCGGTCACCCCGTCGCCGACGGCCAGCTCGATCTGCGGCAGGCGGTCGCGCTGGTCCATGCTGGCGATCAGCGCACGCAGTGGCAGCAACATCGCGCTCACATGGGCCGGCAGCACCGGACACACCGACATGTCGGCCACGTAGCGCGACTTGCGCTCGTGAAAACCGATCAGCACCTGGCCCTTCTTGATCACGTACCGCACCGAAAGCCGGGCCCGATCGCGATAGCCCCAGGCCGGGCCCTCGATGGCGCGCAGGATGCGCTCGGGCTTGACCTTGGCCAGATGCCACAGGTTGTCTTCGAGCACACGCTGCTTCACCGCCACCTGCGCTGCAGCGTGCAGGTGTTGCATCTTGCAGCCGCCGCAAGAACCGGCGTGCAGCCCGAAATGCGGGCAACCCGGGCGCACGCGCTGTGCGCTTTCGCGGCCCAGCGCCGACATCGGGCCCTGTTCCCAGTTGTTCTTCTTGCGTGAAACGTTGACCTGCACGCGCTCGCCCGGCAACGCGCCTTCGATGAAAACCACCTTGCCGGCGCCTTCTTCGCCCTCGGCAGGCGGGCGACGCGCCACACCCTGAGCCTCGAGATCGAGTGAATCGACCTCGAGCCAATCGCTGCCGTGGCTCATGCGCTTCAGCGCTGGGGCAACAGACGGGACGGATCGATGGGCTTGCCCTGGCGGCGCACCTCGAAGTGCAGCTGCACGCGCTCAGCGTCGCTGGAACCCATCTCGGCAATCTTCTGCCCACGCCGCACGGCCTGGTCTTCTTTCACCAGCAAGGTCTGGTTGTGTGCGTACGCGGTCAGGTAAGTGGCGTTGTGCTTGACGATGACCAGGTTGCCGTAGCCGCGCAGGCCCGAACCGGAATAGACCACCCGGCCGTCGGCAGCCGCCAGCACCGGGTCGCCGGCCTTGCCGGTGATGGCCAGTCCTTTGCTCTTCACGTCATCGAATGCGGTGACCACAGGGCCGGCAGCAGGCCAGGCCCAGGTGAGGTCGTCGTCGGCATCGCGCGCCAGCGGCGATGGCGGAGTGCCGGCCACCGGCGCTGCCACCACTGCGGCGGGCGCAGATGCACCACCCGCAGCCATGGCCGGCACTGCGGAACCGGCAGCGCCAGGCGCGGTGGCTGCGGTTGCCGCCGGCATGCGTCCGTCCAGCGGCCGGGACTCGACCACACCACTGGCTCCCACGGGGCGGGTGGATGCGACGGCAGCCGTCGGCGAAGGAGCGGGCTGGGCCAGCATGGCTGCAGTAGGCGGCACCACGCGCAACACCTGCCCCACTTCGATGATGTTGGGATTGTCCAGAGCGCTCCAACGCGCGACGTCGCGCCAGTTCTGACCGTTGTCCAGACCGATGCGGATCAGTGTGTCACCCGGCCTGACGGTGTAGTAGCCCGGCTTGCCGGCGTTTTCCCAGCCGGGCAATTGCAGCTTCGAAGCCGCGGCCTCGGCGGTTGGCGCTGCAGGCACGGTGGCTGCAGGTCTGGCATTCGCCGCCGAGGCGCCGGCCGCAGAGGCAGACCCAGACGAAGGCGCCATCACCCGCGGTGTCGGCTTGCGGTCTTCCACCGGGGCGCGGTGCGACGTGGAGGCACAGCCCGCCAGCACCACCATCAACGCCGCAACAGCACCGTGCGCCAGCAAGCGCGAGCCCTCGCGCGACAAAGGCTGGGGCAACGTGATGGGGAGGCTTTGCAACATCGACTGCGGGCTTTCGGAGAGGAAATTCAACACGAGTAGTCGGTTCCGTCAATGAGGTTACCAATGAAATTGAAGCATTCGTTCGTCAGGCCAGGCGCAAACCACAGCCATAGCTGCGGCTATGGCGCGGATTTGCAAACGACGCATGGCGGACGAAGGCGCGATTCCATGTAATCGGTTTGCGGAACGGACTACTAGGCGACGCCCGATTTTAGAGGGACGAAATTCACCAGCTCATGGCGGCTGATGGCCATGCCGTCGGCACGGTGGTCGACCACCACCAGCACCTGCTGGCCCGAGCCGGCCCCCTGCATGGGCGCGACCAGGCGCCCGCCGGGCGCAAGCTGTTGCAGCCATTCATCGGGCAAAGCTTCGCCACCGGCCGCGGCGATGATGCAGTCGTAGGGCGCACGGGGCGCGTGGCCCAGGCGCCCGTCACCATGCACCAGGCGCAGGCTGTGGCCGCGCAGGCCCTCCAGGTTGGTGCGCGCGCGTTCGTGCAAGGCCTGCAGCCTTTCGATGGACACCACGCTGCGGCCCAGCAGGCACAGCAACGCGGCCTGATAACCACAGCCCGTGCCAATCTCCAGCACCCGCCCGAGATGGCCTTGCTGACGCGCCGCATGACCCGCCATCAGCAGCGACAGCATGCGCGCAACCACGGAAGGCTTGGAGATCGTCTGCGACAAACCGATCGGCAGGCTGGTGTCTTCGTAGGCCTGTCCGACCAGCGCACTGTCGACAAACAGGTGTCTTTGCACGCGCGCGAACGCTTGCAGCACCCGTTCGTCGCCGATCCCTTCAGCCACCAGCCGATGCACCATGCGCTGGCGCACGGCGGCCGAATCCAGGCCCAGACCCGCCGGGCCCGAATGACGCGCCGCCTGCTCGGTGGCGGCTTGCGCATGCTGCAGATGCAGTTGCGGGCGCAGCACGGCTTTGGCCGCGGTTCGCGGTTGCTGCGGCTTCGCGCCTGGCTGTGCGCGCTGCTGCGCAACAGCGCTACGAGCTTGAACCTGACCCAGCGACAACGGAAAGCGCGGCAACACGGGTGCATCGCCCGCTGCGCCCGGCTCCTTCGAGCCGGGCGGCGGTGCCGCGCCTTGCGCACGCGTCATCGGGGCTGCCCGCCCAGTCGCTGGGCCCAACCGCCGAGCTGCGCGTGGTCGGTCAAGTCAACCTGCAGCGGCGTGATGGAGACCTGGCCTTGCGCAACCGCGAAGAAGTCGGTGCCCTCGCCGCATTCGCGGGCATCACCGGCAGGGCCTATCCAGTAGATGGTGTCGCCTCGGGGGCTGCTCTGCCGGACCACGGGCGAGCTGGCGTGACGCCTGCCCAGCCGCGTGATGCAGCGCGGCAGCGCGGCGGCGTCGGGGCGGTTGGGAATGTTGACGTTGAGCAGCCAGGGCGCACCACCCAGCGGCATGCTGGCCAGCACCTGCTCGACCACCGAACGGGCGGTCTGAGCGGCGGCGTCGAGCTCGCCCCAGTCCTTCTCAGCCTGCGAGAACGCAATGGCCGGCACGCCGAAAAGATACCCTTCCATCGCGGCCGCCACGGTGCCGGAATACAGCGTGTCGTCGCCCATATTGGCGCCGTTGTTGATGCCTGAAAGCACGAGGTCCGGACGGTAGCCGAGCAGGCCGGTCAAGGCCACGTGCACGCAATCGGAGGGCGTGCCGTTGACCACCCGAAAACCCTGTACATGTTCGCCCCGCGCTTCGAAAACCGACAGCGGCCGCGTCAGCGTCAGGGCGTTGGAAGTGCCGCTGGCGTTCTGTTCGGGGGCGATGACGTCGATCTGCCCGAGACCCTGGCAGGCCTTGACGAGTGCGGCAAGACCGGGGGCGAGGTAACCGTCGTCGTTGGCGATGAGTATGCGCATGGCCGCGGATTGTAGGGACGGGCTGGACCAGCACACGAACCAGCACATCAACCACCACCACCACATCAACCACCGCATCAACCACCACATCAACCAGGAGCCCAAGCCGCCCGCAGGCTGCCCTCAACCGGTTGCGCAAGCGGTGACAGCGGCGCAAAAACCAAAACGGCCGCAAGCTCGTGAGCTGCGGCCGCAAGAGGCACAAAGTTACTTTGGTGCCGGTGAAAGGAGTCGAACCCTCGACCTTCGCATTACGAATGCGCTGCTCTACCAACTGAGCTACACCGGCATGGATCAAGCAGTTTCTGCACTAGGCAGGCAACGGGTTTGTCCAAAACAGCCTAAAAGTCTAACACTTGCGCCGGTGGGTCGGAACTGCACTTGCACCGGGCGGCGACAATGGTCGTGATGCACGCCACAGCCCCATCCTCGACCGCGCTGAAGAAGCCCTACCTGCGCCGCGCCTTCGTGCTGCTGACCAGCGTGCTGCTGGTGTACGTCAGCTGGGAAGCGTTCAGACCCAATCCTGGCGGCTTGAACGGGCCTCACATCGACAAGCTGCTGCACTTCAGTGCTTTCCTCTGGTTGGCCATCTCGGCGGCCCTGGCTCTGATACCCGGCCGGCGCAGCGCCTGGCGGGTGGTAGCGGGCTTGCTGGCGTACGGCGCCTTCATCGAGATCGTGCAGGCTTTCATACCCGGGCGCGATGCCAGTCTGCTCGACCTGTTGGCAGACGCGGCCGGCATCGCCGCCGGGCTCGCCCTGGTGGCTGGTCTGCGCCATCTGCCGGGGCTGGCGCAACGGTCCGGAAAATAAATTCTCGGGCTCGACAGGGGTAGCTCACGCCATGAGCTACATCGCTCTGACACTGGCTCTGCAAGCAGGCGCACCGTGCGCCGCGCAGACCGGAGACAGCGATGAACCAGACCACCCTCGAACTTGACGCCAGCCACCGCGCCGTTTCGATTGACCGCGACGGATTCGACATCGGATGGGATCACGCCCACCACGGCCTGGTACCGCCGGCCGGCCTGCTGCTCGCCGGCACACCGGTTTGCCAGGGCTGGATGGCCGGCAAGGCCGTCTTCGGCCACCGCACGCTGGGCTGCACGCCGCACACCCGGCAGTGGCTGCAATTGCGCATGAATGCCTGGCGCCTGGGCATCGCCTTTGAGCGCCAGCAGCTCACGCCCAACTACCTGGCGCAGATCCAGGCCACCCGCTGTCCCGTCACGCGGCAACTGCTGCAAGGCGCGCCGAACCAGGCCGACACCCTGATGGTGGCGCGCCTGAACGCACAGGCAGGCTACGCAGCCGGCAACCTGGCAGTGATGAGCCTCGACGCAACGCGGGCCTGGGACGGCCTGAGCGTGCAGGACTGCGCCCGGCTGGCGCATCGCGCTGCGGCGGCTGCTGCCTGCCTCCCTGCCGCCGCCGCTATCGTCTCCGTCACGGCGGCCTCGAGTGCCGAGCAACCGGCACCGAGCCTGAACGCAGCCGCCTGGTGGCGCCTGGCCGCCTTGCGCTCGTTTGCGACCCCCCTGCCCTTTGCCGTGGCTGCCGGGTTGCCGATGGCTGTGTTGCCACCGAACCGCGTGCGGCTGCTGAACACTGTGCAGGGGCTGCAGGCGCTGCTGACACGCGGCTTCGCGGCTGCGGGCTGGAGCGAGCGCTGCCGCCGCCTTGCGCAGTGGCTGCCCGAACACACGCTGCGCCAGGACTTCAATCTTTTCGTCGGTGCCATGGCGCCCCGGGTGCTGGAAGCGGGCAACGACCCGTTTGCGCTGCGCCAGGCGCTGGAAGACGCGTGGTTGAACGAGCGTGTGCAACGGCGCTGGCAGCACTTTGCCCTGTCGCTGGGTGAAGCTGCGACCGAGACCTTGCTGGCACGCGCAACCGAAGCCGGGCTGGCGGGCGTGCGCACACTGCACCACGGTCGTGAGCAGGCCACGGACGGCTGGGCTCTGCCGGGCACTGCGGTGGCGCTCAGGGAGTCGGCACGTACCCTGGCGACGCGCGGTGCGGCAGGCGCGCTGGCCCACAACCGGGCAACGCTGCGCACGAGCAGCACTCAGGCCGTGCTCTGCTGAAGCTGCAACGTCTGTATGCCACCGAGGAACACGCCCAGCACCAGCCGGGCCACGTCCTCGTGCGACAGCGGGCCTTCGGCGTGCAGCCACGTGAAGGTCCAGTTCATCATGCCGAAGAGCAGCATCGCCACAGGCTTGTGCAGGCCGGCGGCTTGCAGCTCGGGCCGCAACGCCGCCACCGCGTCGGCCACCGCCTGCACCACCTCGCGCTGGCCCTGCAGCACGCGCTGTCGGGGGCTGCCGATGCCGCTGTCGGGAAGGAACTTCACGTCTTCGGTCAGCACGCGGTGCTCGGCCTGCGCGCGCTCGTAAACCTGCATGAAGCGCAGCACCAGTTCGGCCAGCTGCTGGCGCGGTGGCAAACGCTGCGCCGACAGTGATTGCACCAGATCTTGCAGCCGCTGCACATGCGTGGTGGCGATCTGCGCCAACAGATCCTGCTTGTCACGCACATAGTGGTACAGCGTGCCTTTGGAGATGCCGCAGGCGGCGGCCACCTGGGCCATGGTGCTGCCGCTGTAGCCACGCTGGGCAAAAAGCCGCGCGGCGGCGGACAAGATCAGCTCTCGCTGATCGTCAAATCCAGCCGAGCGAGGGCGTGCCATGCCAGCTGCGCCTGACTGACCGCGTTGACCGCGTCAACGTTCGTCGAAAGAAATCACCACCCGCTCGGTGGTGGGGTGTGACTGGCAGGTGAGCACGAAGCCGGCGGCCAGTTCGTCCTTCTCCAGCGCGAAGTTGCGGTCCATGCGCACCTGGCCTTGCTTGAGCTTGGCGCGACAGGTGGCGCACACGCCACTCCTGCAGGAGTAGGGCACGTCCAGGCCGGCCCGCGCGGCCGCGGCCAGGATGCTGCTGTCCTGCGCACCGTAGGGCACCTCGCGCGTGAGCCCGTCGCGCACGATGGTGATGACGGCCGTGCTGGCGTCCCCCGGTTGTGGCACCGCGGAGGCAGCGGCTTGGCCGGGCGGCAGGCCGAAACGCTCAACGTGGATTTGCTGCGGCTGCAGGCCAGCCGCCAGCAGCGCCTTTTCGGCTTCGTCGTTCATCGCATGCGGGCCGCAAATGAATGCCTCGTCCACCGGCCCGCTCAAGCGCAGCAGGGTGGCGATCTTTTGCGCGTCCAGACGGCCCGCGTGCACCGGCGAGTCCATCACCTCGCGAGAAAAGACCGGGTGCAGCACCAGGCGGGTGAGGTAGCGGTTCTTCAGGTCTTCTAGTTCTTCCTTGAACATGGTGGTCGAGGCGCGGCGGTTGCCGTAGAGCAGCGTCACCCGCGCCTGCGCGTCAGCCGCCAACAAGGTCTTGATGATCGACAGGATGGGCGTGATGCCGCTGCCGCCCGCCACCGCCAGCACGTGGCGCGGCCGGCGCTTCAGCACGGCACCGAAGCGGCCCTGGGGTGCCATCACTTCGAGGACCAGGCCCGGCTGCGCATGGGCATGCAGCCAGCACGAGAAGACACCGCCGGGCACCTTGCGCACGCCAACGCGCGGCACCTCTCCGGCTGCGGCGCAGATGGAGTAGGAGCGCCGATCGTCACCATGTCGCAGCGTCAGGTACTGGCCCGGCTCGAAGACGAACGCTTCCTGCAGTGCCGCCGGCACATCGAAAGCCAGCACCAGTGCGTCGTCGCCGTCGGGCTGCACCTGGCTCACGCGCAGGGGATGGAAATGGGTGCCCGACATATTGCGCCGTCCTAAATCGGTTTGAAGTGTTCGAAAGGTTCACGGCACGCCAGGCAGCGGTGCAAGGCTTTGCAGGCCGTGGAGCCGAATGCCGAGAGGCGCTCGGTCTGCTCGCTGCCGCAGCGGGGGCAGGCCAGGTTGCGCGGCCTGATGCTGATGGCCACGGCCGCGCCGCCTGGGGCCACCGCAGCGTTGCCCGATGGGGGTGCAATGCCGTAGGCGCGCAGCTTCTCGCGGCCTTCGTCGCTGATCCAGTCGGTGGTCCAGGCCGGCGCCAGCCGGTGCGTCACGATCACAGGGCCGAGGCCAGCCGCCTGCAAGGCATCGACCACGCTCTGGGCAATCACCTCGGTGGCCGGACAGCCGCTGTAGGTGGGCGTCAACACCACCCGGGTGCCATCGGTTGCACATTGCACGTCGCGCACGATGCCGAGGTCGCACACGCTCAGCACGGGCACTTCCGGGTCGGGCACAGCAGCCAGCACTTCCCACGCGCGCCGCACGGATGCCGAGCTCGCTGGGGTTGCAGCAATTGCAGCAGTTGCAGCAGTTGCAGCCGTTGCAGCAGACACATCAGTTGCAGAAGTCGCAGACAACGGCGCCCCATCCAGCGAACCCGGCGAACTCGACCCGCCTGTCACCAGCGCCCTCCCGGAAACTGCCGCTGCACGCTTTGCATCTCGGCCAGGATGAAGCCCATGTGCTCGCTGTGCCTGCCCAGCGTGCCGGTGCTGACAAAGGGGCTGTCGGCGGGCGCCTGCAAGCCGGCCGCGGCCAGCACCGGGCCCACCTCGTCCATGCAGGCTGCGCGCAAGCTCTGCCGCGCCGGCCCCAGGCCTTGCGCCACCGCCGCGTCGTCCACGCCGTCGTGCGCGAACATCTCGGCCACGAAGGGCCAGGCGCGCAACAGCGCTGCGGCCATGCGGCGGGCCGACTCCTCGTTGCCATCGCCCAGGCGCACCACCCAGTCGGCGTTGTGCCGCTGCTGGTAACGAGCTTCTTTCACGGCCTTGCCGGCAATGTCGGCCAGCATGCTGGTACTGCTGGCGGCCAGCGCCTGCCAAAGCTGCTTCAACCAGCTGCTGACCAGAAAGTAGCGCAACACGGTGTCG
>JBBQMM010000067.1:0-12871 GCA_038328935.1 Burkholderiales bacterium | reverse complement strand
CCCAGTAGGCGGCCGTCACGATGGCGTAGTTGCGTGTGCCGGTGTCCATGTGCAGATCAGCCTCTCAAGCAAACAAAATATCGAAGGACAACTTCATAACCAGAAGTTGTTTTACTTCGCGAACGCCGGGCGCCGACAGGGGCCTTTCGAACTCTCCTACGATGCACGCATCTGGCGGGCGCTGGTGTTTTCGAAGCCGCAAAACCGCCGAACGCCATCCGGCTGCTGATGTTCAGCGCAAAGGAAACGGTCATGTTCTACGCCATCAGTGGTTGGTGGTCTTCACCCTTGTGGCGCTTTGGTCGCTGACCGCCTGGGCCTTCCACGCGGTCACGGCATGGACGGTCGCGAATGCGGGCGTGCTGGCCGGGAGTCCCGGGGCGACCGAAGGCTTGCGCCTGCCGGCCTGGCTCGCACCCTGGGTGCCGCCCGGGTTCGCCGACGCGTTGGCTTCGGCGGTGTCGGCCTTCACGCCTGCCATCGAAGCCGTGCTGGCCTGGGCACCCACCCTGGCGGGCGGACTGGCGGTGGCGGTCTGGGTGGTCTGGGCCATCGGCAGCGCGCTCCTCATCGTCGTGGGCGTGGTGCTCAGCGGATTGATCGCGGTGATGAGCCGACGCTCGACGTAGCAATGGGACGACGAGGACATCGTCATGCCGCCGATTCCCTTGGGCAAGCTGGTGGGCAAGCTCATGGGCAAGCTGGTGGGCAAGCTGGTGGTCAAGCTGATGGCCAGACTGATGCCGGCGCTGGCTATGATGCTCGGCCCTGGAGCGACAGGTTTGATCGCGCGCTAATCTTTAATCTGAACGGACAACTTTGATGCTCTACGCAACCCTCAAAACTCTGCACGTGCTGGCCATCATCGTGTGGATCGGCGGCATGGTGTTTGCGCACTTCTTCCTGCGCCCCGCCGTCGCTCAGCTCGAGCCGCCCGTGCGCTTGCGACTCATGCACGACGTGCTCGGCCGCTTCTTCCAGGCTGTGCTCGTGGCCTCGTTGCTGACCCTGCTCAGCGGCATATGGATGCTGGGCCGCGTGGCCAAACAGGTGGTGCAGTCCGGTGGCAGCTTCGAAATGCCACTGGCCTGGACCGTGATGGCGGTGCTCGGCGTCGCGATGATCGCGATCTTCATGCACATCCGCTTCGCGCTCTACAAGCGGCTGGGCCGTGCCGTGGCGGCTGCCGAGTGGGCCGCCGGCGGCGCGGCCATGGCGCAGATTCGCAAGTGGGTAGCGATCAACCTCGGCCTTGGCGTGGTGGTGTTGCTCGTCACGCTGCTGCGCTGGACGGGCTGAACCCGCCCTGGCGGGCTCCGTTACCGCCACGCGGGCCAGACCGTCGCGGGGTCGAGCGGGAAGACAGGCCGCGGGATGCGCCGCAGCGGCAGCAGGCTTAGGTTGGGGGTCGTCAGGCCCGGCCCGTCGACCTCGATGATGCGGTCGCGCGGCGCGAAGTCCTCGAAGGCGGCGCGGAAGTGGCCGCGGCTCTTGACCACCAGCGTGCGCACCCGCGCCAGGTCGACACCCAGCACGTCGAGCTGTGCCGGGTCCAGCAGCTGCTGGCGCTGCGAGATCACGGCCACCTGCACGGGCCCCAGGTCGAGCAGTGCGCTCGACCCCATGGTCTGCGCGCTGCCCTGAACCAGACCTTTGCGGCCGACAAAGGTACCGTCGCTGAGCGCCAGCACCCGCGCGCCGTGCAGCAGCGGGCGGGCGAAGGTGTCGCTACCGCCGTCGCGGTTGAAACGGGCCTCGAAGGTGGCGCCGAGGCCCCTTTGATGCGCCTCTTCGGCCAGCGCCGGGTCGTGGAAAACGCCCAGCAGCACGTGCTGAGCGCCGGCCGCCAGCAGGGCCTGCAACAGCGCCGTGACGTTGCCGCCACCGCCGCCGCCAGGGTTGTCGGCCACGTCGGCCAGGATCAGCGGCGGGCCGGCGCTTTGCTGCCCCGACAGCACGGCGGCGTGCACCGCGTCGGCCAGCGGCGTCAGCGCGGTGATGAAGTCGTGCCGCCGCTGCCAGACCCGCAGCGCCAGCTGGCGGGCCAGTGCCCGGGCCGCCGGTAGCCCGCCGCTGCGTGCCGTGACGACGACGCTGAAGCCGCACTTGGCACAGTCGGCGAGCGGAAAGCCGCCGCAGAGCGAGACGTTCAGGATCTCACCCCCCAGCGCGCGCTGACCCTCGTCGATCAGCGCCTGGTACGGCGTGCCGGGCGCGATGAGCTGGTCGGTGGAAGCCGGCAGGAAGGGCAGCCGCACCAGTGCCACCTCGCCCGGTCCGTGTTCGAGCATCGTGCGCATCAGCTGCGCCGCCTCCTGCCCGCGTGCGTGCAGGTCGACATGCGGGTTGGTGCGGTAGGCCACGAAGGCCGAGAGCGCCGTCACCATGCGCTCGGAAACGTTGGTGTGCAGGTCCAGCACGGCGACCACCGCCATCCGAGGGCCGACGATGCGGCGCACACGCGCGAAGAATTCGCCGTCGGGGTCGTCGTCGTCGGTCGTCAGCGCTGCGCCGTGCGAAGAAATGAAGACGCCATCCAGCGGCATCGCCTGAAGCAGGCGGCACTCGATGTCGGCCATCAACGCATCGAACCACGCCTGTTCCAACGGCCCGCCGAGGTAGGCGGCAGCGGCGCGCAGGGCCACCGGCTGCCAGGCGCCGCCGCTGTTCATGCCGGCCACGAAGCCCGCCGTGTCGGGCAGCGTGCGCGGCGGCGTGGCATGCAGCTGCTCCAGCAGCGCATCGCCGGCAAGATCGAAGGCCTGCGCGAAGTGGCTGCCAGTGGTCACCGGCGCAAAGCGGTTGGCTTCGAGAAAGAAGCCGGCGATGCCGATGCGGGGCGCGCGCGCTAGGTTCATTCGAACTTGATGCCCTTGACGATGGGCAGGTACTTGGCGCGCTCGGCCTGCACGAAGGCGCCCGTCTGGGCCGGCGTCATGAGCGCCGGCAGCTCGGCGCCGAGTCGCGCGCGCGCCTCGACCGCGGCCGGCAGCATCAGCGCGGCGTTGATGGCCGCGTTGAGCCGCTGCACGACGGGCTCGGGCGTGCCCCGCGGCACGTAGGCCACGCCCCAGGTGCTGAGCTCGAGCCCCTTCAAGGCCGCAGACTCGCCAAAGGACTGCGCCGCCTTGACCGCCTCGACGCGGCGTGCCGAAGTGACGCCGATGGCCTTCAGCCGGCCGCCCGACACGAAGCCGGCTGCACTGACTGCCGAGGTGATGCCCAGGTCGAGCTGGCCGCCGATGACGTCGGTGAGGATCTGAGCGCCACCGCGGTACGGGATGTGCACCATGAAGACGCCGGCCTTGGCCTTGAAGGCCTCGCCCATGACATGCTGGAAGCTGCCGTTGCCGGCCGAGCCGTAGCTGAACTTGCCGGGGTTCTTCTTGGCCAGCGCAACAAACTCGTCGATGGTATTGGCCGGAAAATCAAGCCGCGTGACGAACACCGCGGGCGTGCCGCCGAGAAAGGCCACCGGCACCAGGTCCTCGAAGCGGTACCCGGCCTGCGGGTTGATCATCGGCACCAGCAGCGCTTCGCTGAGTGAGCCGTAGAGCAGCGTGTGGCCATCGGCCGGGGCACGCACCACTTTCTGCACGCCCAGCGCACCGGCGGCACCGCCGACGTTGTCGACGATCACGTTCTGCCCCAGTTGGCGGCCGATCTCGGTGTTGACCATGCGCGCGCCGATGTCGGACGCGCCGCCCGCCGTGTAGGGCACCACCAGGGTCAGCGTGCGCGACGGAAACCCCGCTTGCGCACCTGCCAGCCCTGGCAGCAGGGGAAGGGCCGCCAATGCCAGGCAGTGACGTCGGGTGGGCAGTGAGCGATGGACTGGGCGCATGGGGTGACTCCAGTGATGCAAGGCCGTGAGACTCTAGGCAGGGTCGGTGGCGGCGTACAGAGCCGATCGCGCCATGATTGATGGCAATATCGCCAAGTGAAGCGCAGCCCGAAGCCCCTGCATGTGGAGTTCATCGTCAGCGACGAGATGCTGCAAGGCCCGCCGGCGGCCGTCTGCGACGTGCTGGTGCTGCTCAACCAGCTGGCCGAGGTGCGCGGCGCGCGCGGCCCGCGCATCGCCTGGCAGTGGACGGCGCCCGACGGCCGCGCGCTGCGCCGTGCAGGCCCGCCGGCGCGCCGCGTCGCACTGCCCGACATGGTGGTGGTGGCGGGCTGGCTGGCACGCAACGGCCCGCACCTGAACCGCCTGGTGCGGCGCGACCAGGCGGCCTGCGCCCGCTTGCAGGCCGTGCACGCTGCCGGTGGCCAGGTGCTGGCTTTCTACACCGGGGTGGCACTGCTGGGCGAGGCGCGTTTGTTGGACGGGCGTTGCAGTGTCGTGCCGTGGCCGTTCATCGCCAGCGTGTTGCGCCACGCGCCGAAGATTCGCCTCGCCCAGGGTGAGGCCTGGTTCGAGGACGAGCGCGTCTGGACCGCGGATTCGCCAGCCCTGGCCAGCGAGCTGGCGCTGCGCGCGCTGCAGGCCTGCGGCCTGGCCGACCTGGTGGATGCCGCGCGGGCGGTGTTGCTGCACTCACCCGAGCGGCAGCGTCTGGTGAAGGCGATCGCAGCCGAGAGCCAGGTGCGCCTGGGCCCCGGAGCGCTGGAGCGTGCCCGCCGCTGGCTCGAGGACCACCTGCACGAGCCCTACAGCCTGGCCGCCACGGCGCGCGCGGCGTCGACCAGCACACGCTCGCTGCTGCGCCACTTCAACACCGCATTCGGCAAGACGCCGCTGGCCCTGCTGCACGAACTGCGCGTCACGCGAGCCCGCATGTTGCTGGAGACCACCTACCTGCCGATCGAGGGGGTGGCTGAGCGCTGCGGCTGGCGCGACGTGGCGATGCTGCGCGAGGTCTTCCGCCGCGCCACCGGGCTGACGCCGGCGGCTTACCGCGAGCGCAACCGTCTGCGCACCGAAAGGCGCCGCTGGGGCCGTGACCTCGAGCGCTGAGGCGCCCGTGACCGAAGCTTTTGGTGTGCCCCCGTGCGTCAACGCACAGAAGCCGCGTACATCTGCGCCTACGGTCGCCCCCTCGACTCGTTCACCCGTCCGAGTTGCCCCCGCCACTGAAGGAGCCCCATGAGCGCAGCCATTCCCTACGACGACGCCATCGATCTGCTGGAAGCAGATCACCAGGCCGTGAAGAAGATGTTCATCGACTTCGGTGCGCTGTGTGAAGACGCAGCGCCAGCCGCCGCCAAGCGCGCCCTGGCACTGCGCATCTGCCAGGCCTTGACGGTGCACGCCCGCATTGAGGAAGAGGTCTTCTACCCGAAAGTGCGACCGGCGCTCGGCGACGACCCCTTGATGGATCTGGCGCTGCAGGAACACGCCGCGGCCAAGGAAGTCATTGCACAGATCCGGGCCATGAAGGCGACCGACGCCAGCTACGACAGCGTCGTCAAGCAACTCGGTGTCTTGATCGACCAGCACGTGCTGGAAGAGCGCGAGCAGATCTTCCTGAGGGCGCGCAACGCTGCGCTCGACCTGCGCGCATTGACCCTGCCGCTGTGGAAGCTGCAAACGCAACTGAAAAAGGCGGCTGCCGCTGCAGCCGCAAAGGAGCCGGCATGAAAGCCCTTGTCTACAACGGACCGCGCGATGTGTCGGTCAACGAGGTGACGGACGCCAGGATCGAGCGCAGCACCGACGTGTTGGTGAAGATCACCACCGCCAACATCTGCGGCTCTGACCTGCACATGTACGAAGGTCGAACCGGTATGGAGCCGGGTCGCGTTTTGGGCCACGAGAACATGGGCCTCGTCATCGAGATCGGCGCGGCCGTTGATCGCATCAAGGTGGGTGACTTTGTGTGCCTGCCGTTCAACATCGGTTGCGGCTTCTGCGCCAGCTGCGAGCGCGGCCTGTCTGGTTTCTGTCTCACCGTGAACCCGGGCATGGCCGGTGGCGCCTACGGCTTCGCGGGCATGGGGCCCTACCCTGGCGGCCAGGCCGAGTTCCTGCGCGTGCCCTACGGCGACTTCAACTGCCTGCTGCTGCCGCGCGACGCGCAAGAGAAGGAGAACGACTACGTGATGCTGTCGGACATCCTGCCCACCGGGTATCACGCCACCGAACTGGCGCAGGTCAAGCCAGGCAACACGGTGGTCATCTACGGCGCCGGACCGGTGGGGCTGATGGCGGCCAGTTCAGCCATCATCAAGGGTGCCAGCCAGGTGATGGTGGTGGACTCGCACAAGGACCGCCTGCAGCTGGCCGCGAAGCTGGGCGCCATTCCGATCGATGACACCGAAGGCGACGGCGTCTACCGGGTCCTGGAACTGACGGGCGGCAAAGGTGCGGACTGCGGCTGCGAATGTGTGGGCTACCAGTGCTGCAACATGCACCGCCAGGAAGTGCCCAACCTGACGCTGAACAACCTGGTTCAGACCGTCAAACCCACCGGTCACATCGGCGTTGTCGGGGTGTTTGTGGCTGAAGATCCGAACGCGACAGAAAGACTCTCGAAACGGGGCCAGATCGCCTTCGATTTCGGCCAGTTCTGGACCAAGGGCCAGAGCATGGGAACCGGCCAGGCCAATGTGAAGGCCTACAACCGCCAGCTGAGCCGCCTGATCGAACACAACAAGATCAAGCCGTCGATAATCGTGTCGCATGAACTGCCACTGACCGACGCACCGCGCGCTTATGCCAGCTTCGACAAGCGCGAAAAGGGCTGGACCAAGGTGGTGCTGAAACCCGGCAAATAGTCAAACAGCGGCGTGAAACAGCGGCGCGGCGGTTGCCACGCACGACCTCACGCCGCGGCGGGGCCGCCTTGACGGCAGCGCCCAACCGCGGCACCCTGCACAGAGTGCTGTTCCGGCCGGCAAGACATCTGCAGACCAGCGCGCTGCTCGAACACCATGACGAAATCAGAACCGCCGAATTGAAAGTAACCCAGTTCCTCGCCCTTGCGAATCTGGCTCCCCACCCCGGCCGTGATGACGACCGAAGACACCTGCGCCATGCCGATCGGCAGGCAGGCAACCAGGCCAGCGGGTGAATCGAGCACCACCAGACCGCGGGTCTGCACGAACTGGTAGCCCGTTCCTTCCATGGCGCGAAGGATGTTGCGCTTCGCTCCCGCCAGCTCCACTTCGACGGCCTGCACATCCAGCCACACCTGCCCCTGCACGATGCGCGCTTCCAGCACGGTGCCGCGTACGGGCGCGTGCCAGCGGTGGTAGTCATAGGTGCGCAGGGCGCTGTGCGTGAAAACACCGCCCGCAAAGCGGTCGGCGTACCGGCTGCCGTCCAGCAGCTGCCGGATGGACCAGCGCAGGCCCTTGACATCCAGCGTCGTCGGCTCTTCGACGTGGATGCTGGAGTCGCCCGCCACCGGCCAGGCACCGATGAAGACCGCGTCCGCCGGGGACACGACGACGCTGTCATCGCACAGCGCCGCCACCGGGCGCCGCCCGGGCCGCGCGTGACGCGCGAAAAATTGATTGAAGGTCTGATAGCCGCTCGGCGGCGGCATGTAGTCGCTCCAGCAGAACGCCGGGTTCGTGCGAAAAGAGTCGATATGCTGTGCCGACGCCGGGGTGTCGAGATAGGCGCCCCAGGCCACGGCGTAGTCGCTCATCCACTGCGACAGCGGTGAAAGCGGTGCGGCAACGAAGTGCGGCCCAGGCCCGACGAGCGCCGGCGCCAGCGGGGACTGCAGGCTGCGCAACGACGGTTGATCGAGGATGAAATGAAACTCCACCAGCTTGTCGTGCACAAGCCGGGAATCGCCCGCCTCGCGTGGCGCCCAACGCACCATCTCATCGATGTAGTGCAGGTAGTCATTCAAGGTCTGGATGTGCGCAATCTGCGCCACCTTCTGCGCAGCGGCTTCGTCAAGGGCTTGCTGGAACCGACCGGCCCAACCATGGGCCTCGATCAGCTTCTGCAGTTTCTGGACGATGGGTTCCATGGCACAGGCGGGGCTGGTCTTGAGCGGCCACTGTGCGGCCCGCATCAGGCAGGCTTGCGCACGACTTCGAAGTCGATGGGCTTGAAAACGCCGTTGTTCGACTTCTCGGCCGAGCACGCCGTCAGCGCGCAGACCAAGTCCATTTCAGCCCGCAGCTCGATGCAGTCGCCCGGCTTCGAGGCCGGCGTGTCGACACTGACGCGACCTTCGGGGCTGACATCGACTTTCATGAAGATGTTGAAGGTGGTGGAAATCTGCTCGGGCCGAATACCGAAAGGCTGGAATGAACGGCACAGGTTCTCGAAGCAGCTGGGGTGGTGGCCGCGGTGTTGATAGAGCAACTCGAACATCTCCTGGCTGCACGGCGTCAACAGAAAGTCGTGGCGGCCGACGGTGTCTGCGACGATGGTGAACATCTTTTGGCTGTCGTTTGCATACAGCACGTCGCCAGTGCTCAGGTAGATCTTGCTGGCATAGTCGATCGAGCGTCCGGACGACAGGCTGCAAGCCGCGTCGCCGTCCTTGAACGCGAAGAGATCGGCGACTTGTTGGCCCAGCGGGTCGCAGACGCGAAGAATCTCGCCTTGCCGCAACTTGAATGCCTGCCCATGCTGCGGCGCAATGCGCACCACGCCGGGGCCTTGTTCAGCGTCCATCAGCCTGCACTTCCGGCTGGAACGGACAGACCCAGTCCGCCGGCGTGGCGTTGCCTGCATATTGACGGGCTTCAGACATGTCGCCGAAGGTGGTGAGCGCCTTGTTGACGAAACCTTGCAAGGCGACGTCCCGCGCGCGGATGGCGGTCTGCAGCCCGGTGTATTTGCCGGTCGCCTTCAGCGCTTCGAACTGGTCGTGGAAATTGAAGGCCACGCAAGGGAAAGGCGATCGCCTGGCCCAACGCGAAGATTGCGGGCTCAGCCCGACGACGAAGAACGCGCGCCCTGCGATGCTGAAAGAAAAGGACGCACTCGCCGGGTCGGAGCTGACGGTCGGATCCCACGCGTGGTGCAGCGCATCGATGTCGTGTGCGGCCTGCAGGTGACGCCACAGCGCGCCGGTGAAGGCGGCTTCGTCAACTACCGGTTGTTCGAACATGGCGATGAAAGTCACCGGCTCGGCGCCAGGCGTTTCGTATTTTGCCGAGAAGGCCCCGAGGTCGGCGCACAGTGCCTGCGCGGACGCTTTGTCGCCCAGTGCGCGGTAGCTGCCGAATTCCATACGGCCGCGGTTCAACGCAGATCGGGCGCCGACGCAAGGAAATTGTGGATCCAGGACGTAGGCCTTGAACTTTGCTTGAGGTTCCGGCGAATCTGGCTTGGGGTCTGAAGCTGCTGAACTGTGCATGCGATTTCTGAAGTTGCTGGGCCGACAAACCGCGCACCCGCGCGATGGCCCATGGAGAACGGCTTATGCCGGTCCCTGAGCATGGCTGGAGCACGCGGTGACTGTCGGTTCGATTTCGCACGCATCGCGCGGGCGGCCACTTCGGGCGCCGCGCAGCCGCGCAGCCGCGCGGCACAACCGGCCGCACGGCATCCGATTCCCATCGGCGGGCTGGCGCCGAACGCCAAGCCTGGCCGCGCTGCTGGGCGGCCTATGTCAGCTTGGCGGTCGGCAATCGCGCGCGTCGGTCTGCAACAGCTGTGAACGCGAGTTCTTGTGCGTCTACGGCCCATTCAGCCCGCCTCAGGATCAGCTCGACTGGATGGTCGCGCCGCAGATGAACACCGACTTCATGAGCAAGCTCCTCGCTCAGGTCAGCGCCAAGCATCGACGCGACTTCATCGTGACGGTCGCGGTGTGATGAGTGGCAACGCGCCACGGGTGAGGCACGGTCTGGCTCAGGCGTCGGCCGTCTGCGGCGCGGCGGCGTTGCACATCACGGTGGACATCACGCCGTACACCTCTACCCAGGCCGCCTTCACCTCGGCGGTGAAGGCCGGCCCAAGCCCCTTCGACAGCGTGGCCAGCAACGCCGTGCCGACGATCGCATAGTGCCTGGGTACGACGCCGCAACCCGCGTGCCGCTGGCCCAGGCCCTGCAGCGCCGGCACCAGCGCATCAAGCCGTTTGAGCTGCCAGACCGCGGCGCCGATCATCTGCATCAGCCGCATGCCCTGGGCCTGCATGTCGACCTTGAAGAGATGGCGCAATGACGGGTCGAGCGTGAAGACTTCGTCGTAGAAAATCGCGGCTGCCTTCGGTGCGATGGGCACCACGAGCGCCCAGCTGGATTGAACGTGATGGATGGTGTTGGAGTTCATGGTGAGGGGTCAAGGAAGGAGGGTGGGGAAGGACGTGGCCAGTCAATGCATCTGGGCTGGCGACGACACGAAGGAGGGCGTCTGCGGGCCTTCACGCACGATCGTCACGTAGGCAGTCAGCAGGCCGTGAAACGGGTCGCCGGGCTGGTGGGTCCAGTACTGCACCGTGCCGCCGGGTTCCAGGCGCAGCGTGTAGCAGTGCGGTTCGGCTGCGCCGCGCTGCTGCGTCACGCACAGCACTTCGCCGTTGACTTTCCAAGTGCCCCAGGGGGTGGTGGCCGGGTCGCGCCGCTCGGGCACCAGCTCTGCCCCTGCCAGCATCGGCGCCGGTGCGGCTTGCTGCGACGCCACTCGATTGCCGGCCAGTGCTTCAGAGCGGGGCCTGTGCGCTCTGGCGCCCGAAGTTGGCGGCATCGGACCGCAGCATCTCCGTGCAGCCCGTCAGGGTGATTGCCGACAGCAGCACGCAGAGCAGACCCGGTTTCGACCTCGGTGCTGATGAAAGCGCCTTCATCCAACCGCCGCGCCTGCCGACTCCACGGGCGTGAAGGCGGTGGTGTCAAAGGGCGCCTGCGGTGCCGGCATGGCACTGGCCGGCGCGGCGCTTTCAACTGCAGGGGTCATCACGGCTGGCGGCGGCAACTGGCAAGCCGCCAGAGCGCCCAAGGACAACAGCATGGTGGCGGCCAGCCAACGGGTGCTGGGCGTGTCACGGACGTTGGGGGTGTGACGGACGTTGGGGATGGCGGTGTTCATCTGAGGCTCCTGGCCAGTGCCCGGGCACGGCGCCTCGGTGAAGATGAACTCTAGGCAGCCGGGGCTGCGCCGTCGTCAGGGCACGGTCAGCGTTTGGTGTTGATTGGGTGGGTTCTGGGTGCGTTCATCAGCGCCAGGCGTTCGGCCTCGTCGTCGTCAAGCGCGGCGCCCAGCTGCTGCTGGCGTGCGGGCGAGCATGTCGATGTGGCCATCCGCATCGGCGCCGTGGAGGGCGACCCACTGGTCGTGCGCCGCATCGGCACGGTCGAGATGCTGATGTTCGCTGCCCCGACCTACCTGGAGCGACATGGCGAGCCACAACAGCCGGCCGATCTGGTCGAGCACGAGTGCCTCAACCTTCCGGCGCCGGGGCGCGAGGCGCGATGGCGCCTGCTGCGTGACGGCGCCGCGATGGAGGTCACGGTACGTGGTCGGCTGGCTACCAACAATCGGGGACTGATGCGCCTGCTCGGCGAGCGCGGATCGGGCATCGCGGTGCTGCCGCAGGGGCTTGCGCGCGACGCGGTGAGCGCAGGGCGGCTGGTCCAGGTGCTGCAGGGTGGAGCTTGCCGCCGTTGCCCGTGCATGCCGTGATGGCCTCGCGGCTGCAGCCGGCGAGTGTGCGAGCCTTCGTCGACTTCCTCGCGGCGCGTCTGTCTTTGGCTTGATCAGAACCACCGTCGATGTCGCTTGAGTTGTCATCGTGAGCGTCAAACTTCAGCAGCGCCAGCGCGCGGCCCGCGAATGGCTCGCTGAAGCCGCCGTACATCAGCGCCAGCGGCAGCAGCACCGCGGGCGCACTGCGCCAGCCAGGGATGCGCGCCCCCATGTGCGGCACTCCTGCGGCCACCGCTGCTTCAGCGTGCAGTGGCCGACGCCGCCGCCGCAGCGACGCGCCGGGCCTCGAATTCCAGCGGCTTGTTGCTGTCGAACGAGCCGCTGGTCTGCAGGCGCAGCGCCAGCCGTTCCTCGGGCGGCTGGCCGCGCAGCTCGGCGCTGTAGCGGTGTGTCACCACTCGCGTCTCGGCGCCCATCGACTGCTGGGTACGGGTCTCGAAGCGCAGGTTGCTGCCGTCAAACTCCAGCCCCTCGATGGCGCGCGGGTGGCTCAGGAAGGTGGCGGTGCCGGTCAGCTGCCCGGCATGGCGCTTGAACTCGAAGCGCTCTTCGTGCTTCGCGCCCCAGCCGTATTTGACCTCGGCCTGCCAGCTGCCGAGCAGCCGCGACGAAGGATCGGCCGGCACCCAGGGTTTCAGCCAGCACAGCGCCGCGATGACGCTGGCGGCGACGGCCGCGCCACCCAGTGTCCAGGGCCAGACGCTGCGCTGCCGAGCCAGGCCGATGGCGTCGGCCAGGCGGCTGATGTCGGCGTCCCAGTGCGCGTCGCTCAGGCCCAGAGCATTGCGTCGCGCCAGCGGCTTCAGCGGCAAGGGCAGCTCGGCATCGCTCGGCATCTGGGCGCCGGGCAGCAGCACGGGCACCACTCGCGCGCCGCTGTCCAGTGCCACCGCAACTTCCAGGCGCACGAAGTCGCCTTCGTCGTCGATGCGCCGCTGCCCGGGCGCTTCGTCGCCGGCCCAGCGCGGGCCGATGAGCACCAGCACAGCTTGCGCGCTGGCCAGCCGGGCGCGGATTGCGGCGACGAAGTCCTCGCCAGGCGGGATGTCGAGCACGTCCCGGAAGACGCTGCCGCGGCCGAGGCGCTTTTCCAGCGCCTCCTCCAAGCGGCCGGCATATCCGGCAGCGTCGTCGCGCCGGTAGGAGATGAAGATCCGGTTCTCGCTGTGGTCCATGCGTCGCCGTTGGTGGGCCGCGCAGTCCGGCGCGGCGGCGCCGCATTGTCGGCTGGGTCGAGAGAACGGCCACTACAGACCGTTCCTGCGTCCTGTCGGGTGGCAGGGCGCGCGCGCGACTCGAGGCTGG
>JBBQMM010000066.1:0-12884 GCA_038328935.1 Burkholderiales bacterium | reverse complement strand
TGGCTGTCGAACACCGCCCAAGCCTGAGTCCTTCAGCCATTTACCTCACAAGCCCCTGCTCTTCAGCCCCTGAATCCATGAGCCCTGTCGGGATCAGTCTGTTGATGCTGTTGGCACTGGCCGGCTTTGCGCTGCTGGCCTGGCGCAAGCTGCAGATCGTGTTCGCGCTGCAGCCCCAGCCGCGTTGGGACCAGCCCTGGCAGCGGGCGCGCACGGTGCTGGTCAACGGCTTGCTGCAGCGTCGCATGGTGCAGCGCGAGTGGCGTCCGGGTGTCATGCACACGGTGATCTTCATCGGCTTTCTGTCGCTGCTGCTGCGCAAGCTGCAGCTCATCGCCATCGGCTACGACGAGCGCTTCGTGCTGCCCGCGCTGCTGGGCGGGCCCTTCGCGGCCTTCAAGGATGCGGTGGAAATTGCGGTCACGTTGGCGGTGCTGTACGGGCTGTGGCGCCGCCTGGTGTCGAAGCCGGCGCGGCTGCAGCGCAACCGCGAAGCTTTGATGGTGCTGGGCCTGATTCTGGTGATCATGCTCACTGACATCGCCTTCGACGGTTTTCGCTTTGCGCAACTCGGCGACAGCGTGCCGGGTGTCGCGCATGAACGGGCCTTTGCCTTTGCAGGGGGTGCGGTGGCGCAACTCGTGCAGGGCCTGTCGCCCACCGCGCTGGCAGGGGGTTACTCGTTCTTCTACTGGGTGCAGATGGTGGTGGTTTTCAGCTTTCTCGTCTGGCTGCCGATGGGCGAGCATTTCCACATCGTCACGGCACTGCCCACGCTGTTCTTCCGCCGCGGCCGGCCTGCACACCGGGTGCCTTCAGTGGACATCGAGCGGCTGATGGAAGCCACCGACGAGGCCGACATGAAGGCCGGCGTGAACACCGCACGCGAGCTGGTGTGGAAGGACGGCCTGGATGCCTTCACCTGCACCGAGTGCGGCCGTTGCAAGGATGCCTGCCCGACGCACCTGAGCGGCAAGCCGCTGTCGCTGAAAGCGGTGAACGACAGCCTGAAGCACCACCTGATGGAGCAGCGTGGTGCGCTGGTGGATGCTCAGCGCGATGTGCTGGTGGATGCTCAGCGCGATGCGCTGGTGAGTGCTCAGCGCGATGCACCGGTGTCGCGTGACACGAAGCGCGAACTGCCGTCATTGGTGGGCACCGCGATCAGCGCCGACACGCTGTGGGCCTGCACCACCTGCGGCTACTGCGAGGCGGCCTGCCCCATCGAGCTGGAACACCTGGACAAGTTCTTCCGCCTGCGCCAGCACCAGGTCATGATCGCCGGCGAGTTTCCGCATGAGCTGAAGAAGGTCTTCGAAGCTTACGAATCGCAAGGCAACCCCTGGGGCTTGCAGGCCGCTCAGCGGGGCGACTGGGCGCAGGGCCTGGGCGTGCCCGTGGTGCGTACGGCGCAAGACCTGCAGGGGTTGGAGTTGTTGTTCTACGTCGGCTCGGCGATGTCGTTCGACCCGCGCGGGCAGAAGATCGCCCGCGCCTTCGTCGCCGTGCTGCAAGCCGCGGGTGTGCGCTTTGGCATCCTGGGCGCTCAGGAGGGTTCTACCGGCGAATGTGTACGGCGTGTCGGCAACGAAATGTTGTTCCAGCAACTGGCCGCTGGCCTGGTGCAAACGCTGGGCAGCGTGGGCGCGCGGCGCATCGTCACCTGCGACCCGCACGCGCTGAACACGCTGCGCAACGAATACCCAGAGTTCGGGGGCCACTACGAGGTGCTGCACCACACGCAGCTCATCAACGAGTTGCTGGAACAGGGCCGCATCAAGGTGCGGGCCACGCTGCAGCGCGTGGTCTACCACGACCCTTGTTATCTGGGCCGACACAACGGCGAGTTCGACGCTCCGCGCGCCGTGCTGCAGCGGCTGTGCAGCGACGAGCCGCTTGAAATGGCACTGTCGCGCGAAAAGTCGATGTGCTGCGGCGCTGGCGGCGGCCGCATGTGGATGGAAGAAACCATCGGCAAGCGCATCAACATCGTGCGCGCCGAGCAGGCGCTCGCCACGGCGCCAGCCGTCGTGGCCACCGCCTGCCCTTATTGCGCGGTGATGGTGGGCGACGGCCTGGCCGCACTGCCGCAGGGCGCGGCCGTGGCCACGCAAGACCTGGCCGAATTGGTGGCGGCGGCGCTGCTCTAGCCGCGCAGTCGGCGACGCCTATCTAGCCGCGCAGTCGGCGACGCCTATGTAGCCGCGCAGTCGGCGACGCCTACGTAGCCGCGCAGTCGGCGACGCTTATGTAGCCGTGCAGTCGGCGCCGCTTATGTAGGCGCGCAGTCGGCGACGCTGCTGTAGGCGCGCAGTCGGCGACGCTGCTGTAGCCGCGCAGTCGGCAGCCATCGACGCTGAGCAGCGGCAGGCCCTGCTGCCATGGCCGCAGCGGCCGCGGTCGCCAGGCTGTACCGAAGCTGGCGGCCGTGTCCTACGGCTGCGCTGGAGCGCTGGGCATCACCTGGCTGGTGCGCTCGGCCGGTGGCGGCATGCGGTAGTAGGTGTCGTTCAGGTAGCGCGCCACCTGGTTGATGTCGTCGTCGTTCCAGCCCAGCATCGCTTGCGACTGCCAGAAGCGCACCTGGCCGCGCAGGCTCGTCCAGTCCAGCACCTGCTTCTTGTCGCGCCAATGCATTTGCGCGCTGTGGCAGGCACCGCAGTGCGTGGTGTACAGCAACTCCCCGCGCGACTGCGCGCTGGCCGTGCTGCACCACGCCAGGGCGGCGGCCAGTGCCGCCGCGCGCAGGCTGATCCTCAGGGTGGCGGTCAAAGGGCTCATCGGCGAGGGCCTCTTCGGGGATCGGTGGGGTGTCATGCTGTTGCTCCCTGGCGCCGTACGGCGCTCAGCCGGCGGCTTCGGTGTGATACGCGGTTGCCCGCTCAACTTCATGCTTGGAGCCCAGCAGCACACTTACGCGCTGGTGCAGCTTGCCCGGAATGATGTCGAGGATGCGGTCCTGGCCGTTGGTGGCCAGGCCGCCGGCTTGCTCGACGATGAAGGCCATCGGATTGGCTTCGTACATCAGCCGCAGTTTGCCGGGTTTGTCGGGCTCACGCTTGTCCCAGGGGTAGAGAAAGACGCCGCCGCGCGTCAGGATGCGGTGCACGTCGGACACCATGCTGGCCACCCAGCGCATGTTGAAGTCCTTTTCGCGCGGGCCTTCCCTGCCTGCCAGGCACTCGTCGATGTAGCGCTTCACCGGCGGCGCCCAGTGGCGCATGTTGCTCATGTTGATCGCGAACTCCCTGGTGTCGGCCGGGATCTGCACACCTTGCTGCGTCAGCACCCATGACCCCGTCTCGCGGTCCAGCGTGAACATGGCCACGCCGTTGCCCAGCGTCAGCACCAGCGTGGTCTGCGGCCCGTAGACGCAGTAGCCCGCAGCCGCCTGGTGCTTGCCCGGCTGCAGGAAGTCGTCTTCGCTCACGCCGCGGGTGTGCCCCACCTTGCGCAGCACGCTGAAGATGGTGCCGATGGAGACATTCACATCGATGTTGCTGCTGCCGTCCAGTGGGTCGAACAGCAGCAGGTATTCACCTTGCGGGTAGCGGTTGGGCACCACGTGGATGCTGTCCATCTCTTCGCTGGCCATGGCGGCCAGGTGGCCGCCCCATTCGTTGGCCTCGATCAGCACCTCGTTGCTGATGACGTCCAGTTTCTTCTGGATTTCGCCTTGCACGTTGTCGGTGCCGGCGCTGCCCAGCACGTCGCCCAGAGCGCCCTTGTTGACCGAGATGGCGATGCGCTTGCAGGCCCGCGCCACCACTTCTATCAACAGGCGCAGCTGGGCCGGGATGCGGCCGTGTTCACGTTGCTGTTCGACCAGGTATTGGGTCAGGCTGACACGGCGGCTCATCAGGCTTGCTCCAGCGCGCGGCTGACGATCTCGCGCACGTCGCGGCTGAGGTCGGGTTTGGCGGCCACGCGGGCGATCGCCAGGCGCGCCGCGCTGCGGTAAGGCTCGGCCAGCGAAGCCCAGCGGTCCATGCAGCGGGCGAAGCGGCCGGCCACGTGGGGGTTGATGCCGTCCAGCTCCAGCAGCCGGTCGGCCCACAGCACGTAGCCGGCAGCATCGGCGCGGTGAAAGGCCGCCGGGTTGCTGCTGCACAGCCCTTGCAGCAGGCTGCGCATGCGGTTGGGGTTCTTCATCGAGAAGTCGCTGTGCTGCAGCAGCGCCTTGGCGCGCACGAAGGCGTGACCGGGCGACACGGTGCTCAGGCCGGGTACCGGTTCGCTGGCCAGGGCTTGCAGCGCAAACCACTTGTCCAGCACCAGTGCGTCGTCCTTGGCCAACCGGTAGAAGAGCTCCAGCGCCTGGTCCGCCAGCGGCGAGTGCGCGTCCAGCAGCGCCGAGACGGCTGCCCGCTGGTCGGTCATGTTGCTGGCGTCCTTGAAGCGCTGGTAGGCACGGCCGGGCCACACGGTGTCGCCATGGCGCACGGCGTGGCCGCACAGCAGGTGCAGCGCGTGGTTGGCCAGCGCCCGCATGCCGGCTTGCGCTGGCGTGGGGCTGTAGCCCGCACGCACCTGGTGCGTGTCGAAGGCCCATTCCCAGTCGTCGTGCAGGCGTGCTGCGAGCAAGGCGCGCCACTGCTCGCGCACGGTGTGCACGCGCTGCGGATCGACGCTGGTCAATTGTTCGGCGATATAGCTTTCGCTGGGCGGGGTGAGCGCCACGTCCTTGAAGGCCGCGTCCAGTGCGGGGCTGCGCAACAGGGCGCGCAGCGCTGTCTCGAGCGCAGTGTCGAGCACGGGCGCCTGGTCGCTGTGCAGGGCCGTCAGCAGACGGGCCAGCACCAGGCGCTGGCAGGCTTCGTAGCGGTTGAAGGGGTCGCTGTCGTGCGAGAGCAGCACCAGGCGTTGCTCGTCGTCCAGGCCATCGTCCAGCTGCACCGGCGCCGAAAAGCCGCGCAGCAGCGACGGCACGGGCGCTTGCGCCAGATCTTCGAAAACCCAGTCTTGCTCGGCGCTGTCCAGCACCAGCGTGCGCTGAGAAAGCAACTCGCTGCCGTCGCGGGCCAGCAGCCCCATCGTGACCGGAATCACGAAAGGCAGCTTGCTGGCCTGCCCGGGCGATGGCTGGCTGCTTTGGCGCAGCGTCAGCGTGTAGCGGCGGGCCTCGCTGTCGTAGTGGCCACTGGCCGCCACGCGGGGCGTGCCGGCCTGGGCATACCAGCGCTTGAACAGGTCGAGCCGGCTCGTCAGTTCACTGCCGGGGTTGGCGTCGGCAATGGCCTGGGCGAAATCGTCGCAGGTGACGGCCTGCCCATCGTGACGCTCGAAGTACAAGGCCATGCCACGCGCAAAGCCCTCGCGGCCGACCAGCGTGTTCATCATGCGCACCACTTCGGCGCCCTTTTCGTACACCGTCGCGGTGTAGAAGTTGTTGATCTCCAGATAACTGTCGGGGCGCACCGGGTGCGCCATCGGGCCGGCGTCTTCAGGGAACTGGTATTGGCGCAGGCGCGCCACGTCTTCGATGCGGCACACCGCCCGCGCCGACGGCGAGCCCGCCATGTCCATGCTGAATTCCTGGTCGCGGAAAACCGTCAGGCCTTCTTTCAGCGACAGCTGGAACCAGTCGCGGCAGGTGATGCGGTTGCCGGTCCAGTTGTGGAAGTATTCGTGCCCGATGACGCTTTCGATACCGGCGAAATCGTTGTCGGTGGCGGTGGCGGCATTGGCCAGCACGTACTTGGTGTTGAACAGGTTCAGGCCCTTGTTCTCCATCGCGCCGGCGTTGTAGTCCGACACCGCCACCACCATGTAGCGGTCGAGGTCCAGCGACAGGCCGAAGCGCGCTTCGTCCCAGGCCACCGAGGCCACCAGCGAGTTCATCGCGTGTTCGGTCTTTTCCAGGTCGCCGGGGCGCACGTACACCTGCAGCAGATGTTCCTTGCCCGAGCGCGCAAGGATGCGCTGCTCGCGCGCCACCAGCGTGCCGGCCACCAGCGCAAACAGGTAGCTGGGCTTGGGGAAGGGGTCGTGCCAGGTGGCACTGTGGCGACCGTTGTCCAGCTCGCCCGTGGCGACCAGGTTGCCGTTGCTCAGCAGCACCGGGTAGCGCGCCTTGTCGGCACGCAGCGTGACGCGGTAAGTGGCCATCACATCGGGCCGGTCCAGGAAGTAGGTGATGCGCCTGAAGCCTTCGGCCTCGCACTGCGTGAAGAAGCCGCCGCCGCTGGTGTAAAGGCCCGACAGTTCGGTGTTCTTGTCGGGCGCGCAGGTGTTGCGGATCTCCAGCACGAACTGTGCAGCCGCCGGCGGGTTGTCGATCACGAGGTCACCGCCATCGGTCCGAAACGACACGCTCTGGCCATCGGCCTGCACGCGCAGCAGCGTCAAGCCTTCGCCATGCAGCCGCAGCGGCGTGATGTCGACTGTGGGTGCGAGCGCGGCGTTGCGTTCGATGTGCAGCTTGCTGCCCACGATGGTCTTGGCGGGGTCGAGGTCGAAAGTCAGTTCGACCTGGCGGATGAAATACGCCGGTGCAGCGTAATTCTGCCGCTGGGTCGCGGCGCTGGTGGCTTCACGCATGGGTAGGAGTCTCCGTCAGTGGCCGGCGCTGCTGTTGGGGTCGCGCGCCGTGCCGGTTGGGCCGCTGGTGCTGTTCAGCCGCGGGTGGGGCCGAGCGCGCCAGTGCTTACAGGCCTTGAGCGATTACAGGCCTTGCTTCAGGCTGGCTTCGATGAACACGTCGAGGTCGCCGTCCAGCACCTTCTGCGTGTTGCTGATCTCGACGTTGGTGCGCAGGTCCTTGATGCGGCTCTGATCGAGCACGTAGCTGCGGATCTGGTGCCCCCAGCCGACATCGGTCTTGGTGTCTTCGAGCTTCTGTTGCTCTTCCATGCGCTTGCGCATTTCAAAGTCGAACAGACGCGAGCGCAGGCGCTTCCAGGCCACGTCCTTGTTGCTGTGCTGGCTGCGCCCGTCCTGGCACTGCACCACGATGCCGGTGGGGATGTGCGTAAGCCGCACCGCCGAATCGGTCTTGTTGATGTGCTGGCCACCGGCGCCGCTGGCACGGAAGGTGTCGGTGCGTACGTCGGACGGGTTGATGTCGATCTCGATGCTGTCGTCCACCTCGGGGTACACGAACAGCGACGCGAAGCTGGTGTGGCGGCCGCCGGCTGAATCGAAAGGGCTCTTGCGCACCAGCCGGTGCACGCCGGTCTCGGAGCGCAGGTGGCCAAAGGCGTAGTCGCCTTCAACCTTGATGGTGGCGCTCTTGATACCGGCCACGTCGCCCGCCGTCTCGTCTTCCATCGTGGCCTTGAAGCCCTTGCGTTCGCAGTACTTCAGGTACTGGCGCAGCAGCATGCTGGCCCAGTCGCAGGCTTCGGTGCCGCCGGCGCCGGCCTGGATGTCGATGAAGCAATTGCTGGGGTCGGCCGGGTTGCTGAACATGCGGCGGAATTCCAGCTGCTCCACGGTGGCGCGCAGCGCTTGCGCTTCGGCCTCGATGGCCTGCATGCCGGCCTCGTCGCCTTCTTCCTTGGACATCCCGAACAACTCGGTGTTGTCTGACAGGTTGCTGCTCAGATGGTCGATGGTGCCGACCACCGTTTCTAGCGTCTTCTTCTCGCGGCCCAGCTCCTGGGCCCGCTTGGGTTCGTTCCAGACCGCCGGGTTTTCAAGCGCGGCGTTGACTTCGTTCAACCGCAGGGATTTGCGGTCGTAGTCAAAGATACCCCCGGAGCTGCTCGGTGCGGATGCTCAGGTCGGCGAGCAGCGAGCCGATTGAGTTGATGTGTTCGACGTCCATGATGGCAGTGGGTGCAAAGCCGCGGATTGTCGCACCTGCGGGTCAGGCCAGAAAGGCCGCCAAGTGGGCGGCCAGCGCCTGCGGCTGGTCGTGGTGCAGCATGTGGCCACTGGGTGACAGCGTGACGCGCTTCACGTGCGACACCACCGCCAGGCGGGCATCGAATTCGGCGCGTGAATAGCGATGACCCCACCACTTGTGGGTGTCGGTCTGGTCGCCTTCGGCCCAGAGCAGCGGCGCGCTGATCTGCTTCCAGGCGGCCAGCACCTCGTCCACCTGGTAGAGCACCGGGTTCACATGCTTGTGGGCCGGGTGACCCTGCACATGCCAGCGGCCGTTGGCGCCGGGTGCTGCCCAGTGCGGCGCCAGCCAGGCGGCCTTGTCGGCGCCGAGCAAGGGGTTGTTGCGGCGCAGCCGCGCGGCCACCTCGTCGGCGCTGGCGTAGTCGCTCAGGGGCTTGGGCGCCTTCAACTCATCCAGCCACTGTGCCAGCCGCGCGGGGGCCTGTTCGGCCTGGGTGCGCGGCATGCCGAAGCCTTCCAGATTGACGAGCCGCCGGATGCGTTGCGGACGCACGCCGGCATAAGTCATGGCCACGTTGCCGCCCATGCTGTGGCCGAGCAGGTCGATGGCGCCATGACGGGCTTGCGGCAGCAGCGTGTCGAGCAGACAGTCGACGTCTGCCACATAGTCGGGGAACCAGAAGGTGTCGGCGTCGGGCGCCAGCGTGAGGCCGAAGCCGCGCCAGTCGGGAGCCAGCACCCAGCGCTCGAAACCTTCGGCCTCGGCCAGTGCGTCGACCAGGAACTGGTACGACGCCCCCACGTCCATCCAGCCGTGCAGCAACACCAGCGGCGGCCGTTGCGGGCTGGCCATGCTGGCGTCGCCCCACTGGTGGACGTGATAGCGCAGCCCGCGCACGGGGGTGTAGGTGCTGCGCGCATGCCGCAGCGGTTGGTACAGGGGCTGGGCTTCGCTTTGCATGAGGCGGGACTGTAGGCCAGTGGACCGGTGGGCTTGCAGGGCAGTCGTTCAGGGAGCCAGCGGGCCGGCGGGCAGCGGGCCGGCAGGCCGACAGGCCGACAGGCCAACGGCGCCGCGCACAATGGCGGCATGCATGCACCCCACACCATCAGAGCCGCGGTCCCCGCCGACGTGCCAGCCATCGTTGGTTTGATTCGGGAGCTGGCCGAGTTCGAGCAGCTGAGCCACCTCGTGAAGGTGACGCCGCAAACCCTGGAACCCCATCTCTTCGGTGCGCGGCCGGTGGCCGAGGCGCTGGTGGTCGAGCTCGAGCAGCAGGTGGTGGCATTTGCGCTGTTCTTCACCAACTTCTCCACCTTCCTGGGCCAGCCGGGTCTGTATCTGGAAGACCTGTATGTGCAGCCTGCTCACCGCCGCGCGGGCATCGGGCGCGCCTTGTTGCGGCGCCTGGCTGCGCTGGCGGTGCAGCGCCAGTACGGCCGCTTCGAGTGGAGCGTGCTGGACTGGAACCAGGATGCGATTTCGTTTTACACCAGCATGGGCGCCACGGTGATGACCGACTGGCGCATCTGCCGCGTGGCCGGTGAGTCATTGACGGCGCTGGCCCGGCCAGACTGAACAGGGCCCGCACGTCGGGCTGGCTGCTCCCGGCCCGGCAGTGCTCGGCCTTCGCCGCTGCGCCCGGCCCTCGGGGTTGAGTCGGTCCACCCTTTGCCGTAACGCATTGTTTCCAATTGCGGCCTGGTGCGCGGCCCTGGTGGGGCCCGGTTGCACACTGCAGGGGCGCACCCGTTGCTGCACGAACGGCCCGCAGCAAGGGGCGGCTGTTCACCTTTGTGGCGGCATTTCCGCACAGTCATGTCCCTGTAACGGGCTGTAGGTGTGCGCCTGTGCGCCGCTATGACTTGGGGCCGCCTGTCGGCTGCCTGCTGGCTGCCGTCGACGTGACGGAAGTGACGCGTCTGCGTGGCGCCTGCCGCGCCGTGGTGAGCCTGCGAATCGGGGATTCCGGGGCGCGCGCGCGCTGGCGAAAATTGTCACAAGAGCTCGCAAATTTCATGCGGGCATGTGGTGACCGCAAGTCAATGCAAACAGAAACTACAAATGTGTTGCTGGGCCGGCGCGTGAAGACCGTGCGGCGGACGGCCATGGCCGGGGGCACGCGACTGGACGCTGCCTACACCGTGCTCAACCAGTTGGTGGCACTGCTGGTCATCGTGGCGTTGGCGCCGTTGCTTGCTTTCATCGCCTTTCGCATCTGGCGTGTCGACGGCGCGCCCTTGAGCTTTGCGCACTATCGCGTCGGTCTGCGCGGCCGGCAGTTCAGATGCTTCAAGTTCCGCACCATGGTGCGCGGCTCCGCCGAGGTGCTCGACAATTTGTTGAGCACCGATCCGGCAGCCCGGGCGGAATGGGATCGCGATCACAAGCTGCGCAACGACCCGCGTGTCACCCGCATCGGTGAGTTGCTGCGCAAGACCAGTCTGGACGAATTGCCCCAGTTGTTCAACATTCTTCGCGGTGAGATGCACTTTGTCGGCCCGCGTCCCGTCACCTTGGACGAGCTGAGGCGTTATGGTCTGCGCAAGCGCCACTACATGTCGGTGAAGCCTGGCCTGACCGGCCTGTGGCAGGTGAGTGGCCGCAACAACACCACCTATGAAGAGCGCGTTGAATTCGACTCCGACTACGTGGAGCGGCGCAGCCCATGGTTCGATTCATGGATCCTGGTTCGAACGGTCAGGGTGGTGATCACGCGCGACGGCGCCCACTGAGCGGCATGTTTCTTTCAAGCGGCAAGTTGCAAGGGGATGCGGTGCCCGAGCGCGTGGTTTTCAATGGCCGGTTTCTGACCCAGGTGCAGACGGGTGTGCAGCGCTACGCTGCCGAGACACTGCGCGCACTCGACGCTTTGTTGGCCGCAGACGCCAGCCTGCGCGAGCGCTTCGACTTCGTGCTCGCCGTGCCAGCGTGTGCGGCCCTGCAACGGCTGCCGCTGCGCCACATCCGTGTGGCCAGGGTCGCAGGCGGCAGCGGCCACGGCTGGGAGCAGGGGCCGCTGTGGTGGTTTTCTCGTGGCGCCTATCTCGTGAACTTCAACTACTCGGGGCCGTTGCTGAAGCGCCATCAATTGATCACCGTGCACGACGCCACCGTCAAGGTGATGCCGGGTTCGTTCAAACGCAGCTACCGCTGGGTGCACAACCTGATGGTCGCCGTGCTGGGGCGCACGGCCCGCGACGTGATGACGGTGTCGGCCTTTTCGCGCGACGAGCTGGCGCGCTGGTTCGGCCTCGTGCGGCCAGACATCCTCGTCGGGCGCGAAGGCGGCGAACACGCCGTGCTGGCCGCTGACGACGGCGCCGTCCTGCAGCGCCACGGCCTGCAGGCCGGGCGCTACATCCTGGGTGTGGGCAGCGTCAAGCCGAACAAGAACTACGGCTTGCTGGGCCGCGCCATGGGGCTGCTGCCCCACTACCCGCTGCCGGTGGCGATTGCCGGCGCCAGGGACATCGGCATCTTCAATGACGACACGGTGCTGCCCGACAGCTTTCGCTTTCTCGGCTTTGTGCCCGATGCCGAACTGAGTGCGCTGTACCGGCAGGCGGCATGGTTCGTGTTCCCGTCGTTGTACGAGGGCTTCGGCTTGCCGGCCATCGAGGCCATGGCCCATGGTTGCCCGGTGCTGGCAGCGCGCGCCGCGTCGATACCCGAAGTGTGCGGTGACGCCGCCTTGTACTTCGATCCCCACGACGCGGCCGACCTGGCGCGCACGCTGCAGCGCGTGTTGCACGAACCCGGCCTGCGCGACAAGCTGCTCGCACGGGCACCGGAACAGCTGAATCGCTACAACTGGCCTGCCAACGCGCAGATCGTGCTCGATCATCTGCAGCGCCGGCTGCCGGGCGCCGGGGCACCACAGCTGGCAGTTGATGGTGCGGCGCCCGCCGCGCTTGCCGCGGCGGCGCCTCCTCCACTTCGCACCTGAAGCGCCATGCCCGCACCCGCAGCCCACAAGATCGTTCATGCCACCGAGTGCCTGGCCGCCGGGACACTGGCCTTTCTGGTGCAGGCCACGCGCGAGCTGGCACGCGCGGGTGTGCGCCAGGTGCTGGTGTACTCGCGGCGGCCCGACACACCGGCCAACGTCGAGATGCTGTTCGACCCGCGCGTGGAACTGGTCGAGATTGCGCCCCCGGGGGATGGTTTTTTTCGTTACGCGTTGGCGCTGCGCCGCGCGCTGTTGCGACATCTGCAGGGGCTGGAAGAGACCTGCATCCATCTGCATTCTTCCAAGGCCGGGTTCGTCGGGCGCCTGGTGCTGGTGGGGCTGCGGTCGCGGCCTGCCATCTTCTATTCGCCGCATGGCCTGTCGTTCCTGAACCGGCGTTTTCTGTTGCCCAGCCTGTCGTTCCGCGCGCTGGAGTGGCTTGCGGCCCGGGTGGACAGCCACCTGGTGGGTTGCAGCCGCAGTGAAGCGCAGTTGCTCGACGCCCTGGGCCGGCGGCCCGCGCGGGTGCTTGAGAACGCGGTCGACGACAGCTTCTTCCAGATCCAGCGCCAGGGCACCGAGGTGCCGCTGGTGGTGAGCATGGGGCGCGTCTGCTATCAGAAGGCGCCCGAGGTGTTTGCTGCCATGGCCGCGCGCTTCAAGATTGCCGAAGTGCCGGCCCGCTTCGTATGGATAGGCAACGGTGACCCGGCAGGCGAAGCGCGCCTGCGCGCCGCCGGCGTGGAAGTGACGGGCTGGATCGACCGCGCGGGCGTGCAGCGCCTGCTCAGCCAGGCGGCCGTCTACGTGCAGACCTCGCGCTGGGAAGGCATGCCCTTGTCGGTGCTGCAAGCCCTGGCCGCGGGTGTGCCCTGTGTGGTGAACAACGCCGTGGGCAACCGCGATGCGGTGCGCCAGGGATTGACCGGCTTCGTGGTTAATCGACAGGACGAGGCGCTGGTGTGCCTGCGGCGGCTGCTGCTGGACGCCGAATTGAACCAGCGCTTCTCAAATGCTGCGCGCGAGGACGCCAGCCGGCGTTTCAGCAGCTCCAGCTTCAGGGCGCGTTTGCTGCGCCTGTACCAGTTCGACCCGCAGGTGGCGGCCGATGCCGGTGCAAAACCGGTGCAGGCCGCCACC